>QQUL01000048.1 GCA_008501565.1 Armatimonadota bacterium | reverse complement strand
AACAGAATCAAAACGCGGCACAAACGCGCATCCGCGGCCGATCAGGAGCGTTGGGAGGAGCTGAAATTGGTGGGGCAGCGAACGCTACGACCGGGGTCAGCCGCCGCCCCACCGCTTCACAAGATCGTTCTCAATCCCGAAGAGATCGAGAACACGACTGGTCGTATGATCGATGATCTCCTCAACCGTGCTCGGCCGGTGGTAGAGCGCGGGGACCGGCGGCATGACGACCGCTCCGATCTCGATCACCCGTACAAGGAGTTTCGCATGCCCGAGGTGGAGGGGCGTCTCACGAGGCAGGAGGACCAACCGACGGCGCTCCTTCAGCGTCACGTCGGCCGCCCGGAGCAGCAGGTTGTCGCTATAGGAGTTCGCGATTCCCGAGAGGGTCTTCATCGAGCAAGGAGCAACAACCATTCCCATCGTGCGAAACGACCCTGATGAGATCGCTGCTGCGACATTTCCGAGTTCGTGGACGGTGTCCGCGAGTCCCTCGACATAGGTCGCATCAAAATCGGTTTCTAGTTCGATCGTGCGCCGAGCACCACCGCTGAGAACAAGGTGCGTCTCGACGTTCGGCAGATCCCGAAGCACTTCAAGAAGACGGACGCCATACACCGCACCACTGGCACCGGCAATCCCCACAACAAGGCGATCCATGTCAACCTCCCCACTCTCTTCATCTCCACCACAAGGTGATATCGAAGTACGCTGAAGCAAACCTACTCACCACGGAAGGGGACGTCGAATGCCTGATCGCCGCGACGACGTTCTGGAGTACCTGGACAACCACAACGTTGCAACCCTGGCGACCGTCGGACCCGACGGTCCGTGGGCAGCCGCGGTCTTCTATTGCAACGATGGATTCGCTCTCGAGTTCCTGTCATCCCCGAGGAGTCGCCACGTCCAGAACCTGACCCACAACTCCCGATGCTCGGCAGCCATCCATGAGGACTACCGCGGTTGGACTGAGATCCGGGGTATCCAGATCGAGGGTGTCGTCCGAGTTCTCACGGATACCCGTAGGGCCGCCGCCATCGCACGGTATGAATCGAAGTTCCCGATGATTCGCCCCGATCAGGCAGCCGAGCCGATTCGAGCCGCCCTCGAACGAGTGGAGTGGTACGAGCTGATCGCTGATCGCTGCTTCTTCACCGACAACTCACTCGGGTTCGGACACCGCGACGAGATTGCAGTTTCCTGAACCGGCAGCTCCCGCCACCTACCTGTCGACCTCCGAAAGCCACCACGCATCAAGAATCTCGCATGCCTCGTCGAGGGAGTCATCGACGGTTCTCCCCGTTGATTTGAGGGGTGCCAGTGAGTGGTCTCCTCCGTCGATGGGTGAGAAGGTTCCATTCGGTACCGCTGTCGCTGCCGCCTCAACGAGGTCGGGCGGACCCATCGGATCTCGACTGCCGGAAATGAAGAGCTGCGGTACCGCTATCGACTCGAGATGATCGACGTCGCGGGGAATCGTCTTGCCCATCGCAACCACGGGATAGCCGAAGTAGACGAGCCCGACCGCCGGGAAACCGGCATCGGCCACGACATGTCCCCCGACCCTCCCGCCCATGGACTTGCCAGCCAACATGACATCGTCCGTGTAGGTCATGAGTCGATTGGCGGCAGCGGTGTGCACCTCGATCAGTTTGGGGAGCCGGTCGGGTGCCTTCCTGCCTTCCTCGGTATAGAGGTAGTCGAACGTCAGCGTCGGGAATCCGAGTGCTTTCAGCCGGTCGCGCATCGCAACCATCCACGAATGGGTTTGGCCAGCTCCGGCACCATGAGCGAGGACAATTCCCGTTCCACGTGGCGACTGCGGTCTTGCGAGCTTTCCGGTCACCGGCCCGAGCGGTGTCTTGATCTTGAGCGTGTGCAGCATGGGAATGGAGCTTACGGCCTACAGCTCACAGCTCGGTTAGCGTTTGGTCATGGATGTTGAGGTGTATGCCACGATTGAGGGGGTTGCGCGGGCGGCCGCTGACCTCGTTGAAGACGCCATTGCTGCCGCGCCCGAGCTGAGTCTTGGGTTGGCAGGCGGATCTACTCCGCCACTCGTACATCGGAATCTCGCGGCACGCAACATCGGATGGGAGCGAGTCACCGCCTGGATGACCGACGAGCGCTGGGTGCCGCGCGATCATCAAGACAGCAACCAACGCATGGCCCGCGAAACCCTCGTCGACGCAACCGGCGTTTCGTTTCTCGCACCAGACACGAGCCTCAACAACCCCCAAGGTGCGGCGCTGGCATTCGAGCACACGCTCAAGACCTTCGGCATCGGAGGTGATCGCCGCTCGGTCGTGATGCTCGGGATGGGCCCCGACGGACACACTGCTTCGCTTTTCCCGGACACTGAGGCACTCACGATCAACGACCGGCTCTACGTAGCGAATTGGGTTGACGCTCAGGACTCCTGGCGATTGACAGCGACCTACCACCTCCTGAACTCCGCGGACACCGTGCTGTTCGTCGTCACCGGTGGAAACAAGGCAGAGATGGTCAAGCACATCGCCGACGGCGCTGCATACCCGGCGGCCAATGTCGATCCGCGGGGCGAGACCCACTGGATCCTCGACGAGGACGCAGCAAGCCTGCTCTAGAGCGAACGATCCTCGTGGACGTCGTCGACGATCCCGACGACGACGGACCTGATCGGACCGGTGTCGGTGTCGTACATCTGACGAGCCGACGTGCCTTCGTCAAGAATCAGGACCGTATCGCCCGTTCCGGCATCGACCCTGTTCGCGCAGATCAGGTAGTCCCCCGTCGAGTCAGAACCATCGATCAGATCACAAATCAGCAGTCGCTCCCCGTCAAAGAACGGATGGTTGATCGTTGACGTGACCGTTCCGATGACCTGACCGACTTTCATGCCGATACGTCCACGGCATCAACGATGCCCACAATCGCGTGATCGACCGGAACGAAACGAGGCTGCATGGCTTCGGCCGCCTCCCGGGAGGCGACGAAGTACACGAGATCGCCGGGCCCGGCTTGATACACGGCATCGGCTGCCACCACACATGTGCCGGTCGGGGTTTCGGATGCGTCGAGCGGTTGGACGACCAACAGCTTCATCCCTTCCATCCCCGGGTCCCGGACCGTCGCCACGACCGTTCCGCGAACGCGCCCAAGCTTCACGGTGAGCCCTGATTCCCGGTGAGGGTGACCCGGAACAGCGACGACGATGCGAGGTCAGCACGGATCTCATCGGTGAGCTGTGGAATCACCGTGGATCCAACAAGTCTCGTCCCGCAGCGTTCCTCAGCAGCGGCGACACTCGACGAGACCTCGCCGATCGACCCGTCGACAACGAAGAAGGCCTTCCCACCCAGACCGTCGGCCAGTCGGAGCACGGCAAGGTTCACGTCAGCATCCTTGACCGCGGCGTCGGCGCCTTCGATCGCTGCCGAGACGGATGATGTCTCGACGATTCCGGCTGCCTCAGCAGTCGATGGTGATGCGAGGGATCCGGTGACCACTGCATTGGCGACCGCGGGGTCAATGTCGGGGAGGAAGACGCTATCGATCAGTGTGTCTGCGTCGGCGTCCGATACAACATCGAGAGCGACCGACACCGACGCCGTGTCTCCTGCCACGAGCACGAGATATTTGCCGGGTTGGGTTGTGCCGGTTGTGATCATCGCCACCGGGGCGTTCTTGGCTATCGCATCGGCAATGGAGATGCCCTCCGCAATGGAATCGAACTCCCACAGTCCAACGGCCGGTGACGAGCGGTGTGGATCAGACAATGCGCAAGGCCCCGATCACCGACACGCGCCGTTCGCGGGAGAACGTCCGCGGCTTCGTCAGACCCTCACCAGTGGGGCTCGCGATGGAGAAGCTCGTGTATCCCTCACCTTCGGATCCGAGACCGGCAACGTTGGATCCGTTCGCCACGAAGATCGAGCAGTTCATCGCTCGAGCCATGCGTGTGATGGTGTCGACGTTCGTCGAATGGATGGACGCCGTATGGCGGAATCCGTGTTCTGATCGGACCGCCAGGTCGATGGCGGTGTCCACATCCTTGACACGCACAACCGGCATCACCGGCATCATCTGCTCAGTCCACACCAGGCTGTGTTCGGTCGGTACCTCGGCGATGACGAGCTTCACCTCCGGGGGTACGGACACGCCGATCTCGTTGAGGATCACCGCTGCATCCTTGCCGACGAACCTGCCATCGATGATGCCGGGCTTGTTTGGCTGCCCCATCTCCTTGAAGATGACCCGTTCAAGCCGCTTGAGTTCGTGCTCCTTGAGGCGATACGCGCCGACGGCGGTCATGTGCTGGATGAGTCGATCTGCGACCGTGTCGACCACGATCGTTGTCTTTTCATCCACACAGATGATGTTGTTGTCAAACGCAGCCCCGTCAACGATGGCCTTCGCCGCCTTGGCAATGTCGGCAGTCTGATCAACCACGGCCGGCGGGTTGCCCGGGCCCGCGGTGATCGCCTTCTTCGGCGTCCTAAGCGCTTCTTTGACAACACCGGGACCGCCCGTGACCAGGAGAACACGAACGTCCGGATGCTGCATGAGCGCCTGCGCTGACTCAAGGGTTGGTACCGCAACGCATGTGACGAGGTTCGGTGGACCGCCGGCCGAGACTGCCGCACGGTTGATGAGCTTCACGTTCTCTACGGAGACGTTCTTCGCACTCGGATGGACGTTGAACACGACGGCGTTGCCTGCGGAGAGGATTGCGATCGAGTTGTTGATGATGGTCGACGTCGGGTTGGTGGTTGGCGTGATCGCACCGATGACTCCGTAGGGCGCATACTCCGTGACCATCATGCCCTTGTCGCCAGTGACAAC
>QQUL01000012.1 GCA_008501565.1 Armatimonadota bacterium | reverse complement strand
TTGGGGATGACCTCTCCGCTGTCGCCTTCGAGGTGACTGCGTGGCCCGTAGTTGTTGAACGGGCGCACCACGCGTGTGTCCATCCCGTAGGTAGTTTGATACGCAAGCGCTATGTGCTCTCCGGCGAGCTTCCCCGCGCCGTACACCGTGGTCGGAGCAGGAACGGTCGCCTCGGAGAAGTCGGTCACACCGGCATCGCCATACACCTCAGAAGACGAGACATAGAGGAATCTGCCGCGACGTCCGTCGCGCATCGCTTCAAGGATCCGGAGAGTGCCCACGGCGTTGACACGAAAGTTCTCCTCCGGATGGCCGATCGACGCCCGAACGTTACGGACCGCAAGGTGGAACACAAGGTCTGCGTCGGCGAAAGCCCCTGCCATGGCCACGTCTGCGATGTCACCCTCGATGAACTCGATCCGAGCCGATACCTCTTGCAGGTTGTCGAGCGAACCCGTGGACAGATCATCGATGACCGTCACGGAAGAACCTCTTCCGACCAGTTCGGAGACAAGATGAGATCCGATGAATCCTGCGCCTCCCGTGACGATCACTCGGTCGGTCACGGTGATACTGCCTCAATGAGTGCCTCGGCGACGATCTCGATCTCGTCGTCGGTCATCTCGGGGAACATCGGCAGCGACAGGATGCGAGCAGCTCGCTGTTCGGCAACGGGGAACGCGCCAGGCTCATGACCGAGGTCGCTGTAGGCCGGTTGGAGATGCAGCGGGACCGGATAGTGCAACCCAGATGCAACGCCTCGCGCCGAAAGGTGGTCCATGACCCCTTGGCGGTTGTCGACCTCGACGACGAACAAGTGGTAGACCGGTGTCGCCCATTCGTGTTCGACGGGCAGTGTCACACCCTCAACATCTCCGAGGAGGGACCGGTATCGGGCAGCAACCCTCCGACGACCTTCGGAGGCTTCCGGGAGCCGCGCCAGCTTCACGTCGAGCATCGCAGCAACAAGCTCCATCATCCGTGCATTCGTGCCCACCACCTCACTGTGGTATTTGCGACCTTCGCCGTGGTTCGCAAGGAGGCGGATTCTCTCGGCAAGTTCGTCGTCGTTCGTTGTAACGGCGCCACCCTCACCCGGCGCACCCAGGTTCTTTCCGGGATAGAAAGAAAAGCCTGCCGCGATGCCAAGGCCCCCAACGGAGCGTTCCTTGTACCGCGCTGCATGGGCTTGGGCGGCGTCTTCGACGACGTGGAGTTCACGATCGGCGGCTGCAGCCACGACCGGATCCATGTCTGCGGGTTGGCCGTAGAGGTGTACCGGTACAACGCCAACCACGTTGGGTTCGGTCATGGCTGCGATCGCTTGACCAACATCGATGTTCCCTGTACCGGGTTCGCAGTCGACGAAGAGCGGAGTTGCACCGACGTTGCTGATCGCCTCAGCGCTGGCGATGAACGTACTGACGGGAACGATCACCCTGTCACCAGACCCGACCCCGAGTCCACGCCATATCAGCTCGAGGGCGATGGTGCCGTTCCCCACGGCAATCGCATGATCAGTGTCGTGCAGGTCCGCAAACCCACGCTCGAAAGCCGCAACATGACGGCCACTCACGAAGGCTCCAGATTCGAGAATCTGCGTCCAGCGGTTGAGCACGTCTGCTTCGATCGGGGCATGGTGACGTGCAAGATCGAGGAACGGAACGCGGTTCTCCGTCAAGGGCTACCTCCGAGTGCATCGGAATCCGGGACAGGTCCAGCTTCTCTGGCTGGGGTGCCGACGACCAGCGTGAATGGGGCCACATCACGGGTCACCGTGGCTCCAGCTCCAACCATGGCCCCCCTCCCGATGGTGATGCCGGGTAGAAGCGTTGCACCCGAGCCGATTGACACATCATCCTCCACGAACGTCGGGATCACCGTCCAGTCATCCGCGGTCTGCGGTTCACCCTCAGCATTCGTGGCACGGGGAGTCTTGTCGTTCGTGAACATGACGCCATGACCGATGAAACAGCGATCTCCGATCGACACGCCTTCACAGATGAAGACATGGCTCGACACCTTGCATTTCGACCCGACCGACGCTCCACGCTGGATCTCGACAAAGGGACCGATCATTGAATCGTCACCGATCGTGCACCCGTAGAGGTTGATGAATCTCGAAAGGCGCGTTCCCTCCCCTATCACGACGTCGTCTGCGATCGCCTGGTAGTTCTTTTGCTGGTCCCCGGCTGATGGGATCATGTCGTGGCTCCGACGGCCACCGGACCGCCGCCCTGCGCAAGGCTTCGGCGCGCCGCATCGAGTATGCGTAGCACCGCGAGGCCATCTGCCCCGCTCGTGAGCGGGTCCCGATGCTCGGTGATCGCCGCCGCGAATTCTCCGACCATGAGGGACAATGCCTCAGTGTCTGCAAGAGCGGGTGCAACCATATCACCAGTGCGATACCCCACCAACCGGCGAAGACGCGACTCGGCGTCGTTCTGCGTGGTGATGCCGACGTCGTACACGCTCACGCGCTGTGACGGATTGTTGTCGTCCCATACGATCATCTTCTTTGATCCGGCAACGATCGTGTGACGCACCTTGACGGGACTCATCCAGTTCACGTGCACGTTGGCGATGGCGCCGGTGGACAGGCCGATGGACAGGTAGCCGAGCGTCGCCTTTCCGATGCCGAGTGGGTCTGCTCCGGTTGCAGATACTGACACAGCTTCAATGTCGTCGGGAAGAATGAAGTCCAGGATGGAGAGGTCGTGAGGGGCGAGATCCCAAAACACGTCAACATCTGGCTGGACAAGCCCCAGGTTGATTCGAACAGAATCCAGGTAGTGGAAGGTACCGAGCTCACCGGAATCGACCATGTTCGCGATGTAGCGAACAGCAGCCGTGTAGCAGAACGTGTGATCGGTCATGAGTCTGAGATCGTGCTCGGCGGCGAACGCCACGAGCCTCTCGCCCTCGGCCAACGTTGCAACCAAGGGCTTTTCCACGAGGACATGCTTTCCTGCCGTCAGGGCTGCCATTGCGAGCTCGTAGTGGGTGCCGACCGGCGTCGCTATCGCCACGGCGTCAACCGTCTCGTCGGAGAGCACTTCGCTGAATTCACCGGTCACTCGGACTGCTGGCATCGCTTCGACACGCGACGCTGCGAGCTTCTGGTCCTTGTCGCAGACCCACGCCAGCTGCCAATCCGGTGACGTTGAGAAGTTGCGGATCAGGTTCCTACCCCAATATCCGGCTCCGACGATTCCAACGGCCAACGGTTCGACCATGCCCCTGTTCTCTTCCGATTCCGGTTCGTCTCTTGAGCATAGGTTCAGACCGGGATCAAGACCGTGCACCGCAATGCCGTGAAGCCGTTGGTATCGTGCGGAATCGTGCATACCACCGACCGGCCCCACCTTTCGATCATCATCCCGGCATGGAACGAAGAAGCCGCTCTCCCGTTGACGCTCGACAGCCTCCTTACCGTGCTCGAAGCAGAGAACCTCAGGGATCGGAGCGAGATTGTTGTCGTTTCAGATGGCTCCACCGACACCACCGTCGCCGCTGCTACAGCATCCCTCAAGGGTCGAGCGGAGTACGTCGTTGTGGATCTCGCTCGCAATGTTGGTTCACATGCCGCGATCCGCTGCGGCCTGAGCCATGCATCCGGCGACCACATCGTGGTTCTGTCCGCAGACGGACAGGATCCACCCGACACGATCCCACCAATGCTCCAGAAGCTGGAATCTGGATCGGACATTGTGTGGGGACTACGCGCCGGTCGTGACAACGATCCGTTCTCCAAGAGAGCATCCGCAGGCGCGTTCTATCGCATGTTCCGCTGGCTCACCGGCCTCGAATATCCACCGTCGGGTCTCGACTTCGTTGGATTCACCAAACAGGTGAATAGCGCTGTTTCGCAGTACACGGAACGGAATCTGCCGCTCTTCCTCCTGATCTACAACCTCGGCTACAGCCAGGCGGTGGTTCCCTATGAGCGTGCTGAGCGAGTGGCGGGCACGAGCGGTTGGAGTTTCCGCAAGCGAACGAAGCTCGCGGTCGACATGATCACCGCGTTCTCGGCGGCCCCTATTCGGCTCGTTTCGCTTCTGGGCGTGATTGTCGCGTTCCTTGGATTCTCGTTCGGACTCCTGACAATGATCCGTGCCATCGTGACGGACATACCCGTGTCAGGGTGGTCATCAATGATCGTCCTCACATCGGTGATGAGCGGCACCATCCTTCTCGGAATTGCTGCGATCGGCGAGTACGTGTGGCGATCGCTTGACGAGACACGCGGACGACCGATCTATCTTGAGCGGGATGTGCTCGCATCCGAGCGACCGAAGGATCCGTAACCGCACGCAGTGCAGAAGCGCACCGTCGTGTCGGTGATGCTGGCCGTATCGGCCTGACCATCGACGTGGGCGTTGCGTCGCTCGGCAGCAACGTCACCGCCGACAACAGGTCGATGGGCCCAGAACGGTCTCCACTGGTGAACCCGACTCGGCTGTAGGCTCAGCGAATGAACGAGCATCGGGGACCGGCAACGAGACTGCTCGTCTTCGCTGCAGTTGGTGTCCTGAGTGCATCCATGCTCTTGGGCCCGGCCGAGGCAAGGCCCCCGCTCGATGCACCCGAAAACCCCGTACCAGAGCAGCTCCTTGTGGATCTTGGAGGCAAACCGATCGACGCGGATCAAGCCACAATCGTGCGCGAACTCGGATCGGGCTGGGTACTCGTGGAGGCGTCGCCCGGAAACTCTGATCTAACTGCTGTCCTCAACAGTCTCGGTCTGACATGGGAGTCCGACACGGTCTACGAGCTGGTGGAGGATCCGCTCTTTGACGACCAGTGGTGGCTTGAGAACACCGGCCA
>QQUL01000032.1 GCA_008501565.1 Armatimonadota bacterium | reverse complement strand
ATCGGATACGACGTCACGATCCCGGACATTTTCCGCGACAACGTCCTCGCCGGCATCGTCTGGATCGCCATCCTTGTCGGCAGCCCGATCATCGGGGTGGCGCTGATGCGGCGTCAGAGGCGCAAGAGGGCGCAGCGGGCCGCGGGTAACACCGAGTAATCCGCGGACCAGTTGAACGCCCATAATCCACGTTATGTAACATACAACAGGTATTGCAACCAGGGAGCCCCCTTCTCGCCCGCTCGCAGACTTTGGGGAGACTTGTTCGATACGATGTCGGACAGCAAGACGAGGTTGTGAAGTGGTTCTCATCGCTACGGTCGTTGGCGGCCTGGTCGCGGGTGCGATTTGGGGATTCGGGAAGAAGTCGCTTGTGATCTTTACGGCCGTATGGCTTGTGGCGTTCGCCGTGCAAACCCTGTTCATGGCTGATTCCGCTGACACAGGAAAGGCCGCCTACTGGGTGCTGTCAGGGATCTTCTTCGGACTCGGGATTGCTCTCATCGGCGTCGGTGTCTGGGCCAGAGACCGGTCTGAGAACTGATTCTGACTGCCGGGGGTGCTACTCCCCCTGAGCGAGGAAACGGATTACGGTGTCGCGGGTCGGCGTCGATCTAGCGCCGTGTCGTCCGATGCTGAGAGCCGCCACGGCATTCCCCCAACGCAGAGCCTCTCTGAGGTCGAGTCCGTCAAGGGAGGCAGCGATGAAGCCGGCATTGAAGGCGTCTCCGGCCCCTACCGTATCGACGACGTCGACGGTGAAGCCTGACGCGGTGACAGATTCGGTACCAGAACGAGCAATTGCGCCGTCCTTTCCGATCCGGGCGACTGCCGTCCTCTGCCCAGCAGCGACCGCTTCACAGGCGGCGATTGGATCGGTGGCGCCGGTAAGTGGCATCAACTCGTCCGTGGCCGATCCCAGGACGAAGTCGGCAGATGCAACTGCGTCCTCGACGACCGCCCGAAATCCGTCGTCCCATCCCCAGTTCTCCAGGCGGAGGTTCAGGTCGAATGACACCGGGATCCCGTTGCTTCTGGCATGCGTCATCCCAGCGAGAATTGCCTCACGTGCCGGGGTCACCCGCAGGCACAGACCCGAAACATGGAGCCAGTCGACACCGGCGACAGCTCTGGTGGCTTCATCGGGATCCAGTGCCCGATGGGCACCGCCGCTTGGTGGCCACACATAGATGAGGCGTTCCCCATCGGGAGGAATCACCACCATCACCATCACCGTCGGTTCGTCCGCCACAAATCGCACCAGATCCGTGTCCACTCCCGCATCGACAAGGCTCTGTACGGCAAATCGTCCGTAGCTGTCGTCGCCGACCGTTCCCAGGAAACCACACGGAGTGCCCAGTTTGCCGAGAGCCGCAGCCGTGTTCGCTGCCGACCCTCCCCCGAACATGAGCGGGTCGGGGTGTGTGCGTGTCTCTTTTTCTGTGTCGGTGGGGAGTCGGAGTTCGATATCGACGTTGGCGTCGCCCAGGACGAGCACCTTCATCCAGTCCCCTCCCCTCTCACCGCGGCAACGAACAGTGCAACGGCATCAAGGTCCTTTCGGAATCCGCCGCCGGCGAGGGGTCTGTTTGTGCGTGTCAACGAGTCCACGCCCCAAGGTTGTACCGACTCGATGGCTTTGACGACATTGTCTGGTCCCAGTCCCCCCGCAAGGATCACCGGGACCTTCGTTGCCTTCACGATCGCGGCACTCACTTCCCAGTCGTGGGTGATTCCTGCTGCACCAACCCCTGCAATTGATGGGTCCACCGAATCGAGCAGGATGTAGTCCACCATCGGTTCGTAGGCCAACGCTTCGTCAACAGCTTCTGGCCCAGTCACCGCGATTGCCTGCATGATGCCGATTCCTTGGAGCTCTTCGCGAATCTCCTTGACCATCTCTGGCCCCACAACCCCCGGCAGGCCGCACAGATGGAGGACGTCGGGCCCTACGGAACGAACCATCGCGATGATCGTCTCAGGATCATCTTCAACACTGAGGGCAACCGATGTCGCCAAACCGCCGACTGCCTCACAGATGTCCTTGGCGGTTTCAATGGACACTTCGCCTGGCAACCCTCGGTCTGAGGGAGTCACGCCGACATGGTCAACCCCAAGGGCTGCAATGGCATGCGCCTCCGCCGGTGATTGCATGGTGTAGATCTGGATTCGTGTGTGTGTCATCTCGACAGGGTACGCCAGGGCTGGGCCACCAGGTTCAGTCGACGTCGCGGCGGGCAAATATCACTCCGGCGATGAAGACCGCGATAGCCACGTAGACCGCGACAACAAGTGCGGCACCGAGAACTCCGTGCGCCACGACGATGTCGTATCCCGCACCGTTTCGGACGAATCGTCCAACTTCGCCGCCATTCGCAAGTACAGCGAGGTTCTCGGACAGATCGATCGGTCGGAGACGTTTGAGGAGGACCTGGGTGAATATCGGGCTAGCCGCCGTGTATCCGAGGAGGACAGCGACGCCGCCGACCGTGTTCCTGGTGACGGTCGAGACTGACAGCGCAATCACGGCGATGGCAGCGCCCACGATACCGCTACGAAGGATCACGCCCACCAGTCCGGTCCAGAAGTCTGCATCGGCACCCGCAGTGGTCCCTCGCCAGAAAGCGGCAGGCAGCACGGCGGGCACGAGCAGAGCGAGCAGCACGACCTGGATGGCAAGGGTTGTCAATGCCGCGGCGCCAAGCTTTGAACCGAACACTGAGATGCGGCGAGGTTCCCACAGCAGCGTTGATTCAACGGTTCCTGCCTTGTATTCGGCTCCTATGAACGACGCGCCGATCACGGCGGCAACGGCGAACAGCAGGAACCCCGTCTCAGGAATGATGCCGGTCCCCATGGGCTTCGGAGTTCGATACTCGGTGCCCCCGATGTCAATGGTCCGGCCCCGAGCTCCGTGCTCGACGCCCGCGCTTTCCTCAATGTCCGGACATGCCATGCGCCACTGAACCTCGGGCTCGTACAGGGTGACGAGGCAGAAGCGATGATCCTCGATGCCGTAGTCGCCGAAATACTCAGGTCGACAGTTTTCGTCGGCGTACGCCGCGGCATCGGGAAACTGAGCAAGAAACAGGCCGTACTCGGGGTCGATCTCGGTGGTGTCTCCAGCAGCCCAGCGCTCCCAGTCCTGCGTTGAATATTGCCGACATTCTGCGACTGCTGCTTCTGTCTCGGCAGTGCGATCCTCGACAAGGGGCACGGTCGAGTCGTGGTTGAAGAACGAGGCTCCACCAGCCACGAGAACTCCAGCGATGCCAGCGAGAACGATGACGCGCGGCATGCGGCGATGCCACATCCGCCTGAGTTCGATACCCAGGAGACGCATCACGTGTCACCCCGGGTCGTGAGTTCAAGGAACACAGATTCGAGGTTTGCTGTTTCGACCCGGAGGCCACGCAGATATCGACCCGAAACCGCAAGTGTTTCCGTGACTCTCGCCGCATCCGATTCCCCGGCTTCAACGATCAACTGCCCCGGAACTTCCGCGGGCTGCACCACAAAACCGGCGGATTCAAGGACCAGGCTCGCCCCGGATACATCGTCAATGGCGACACGGAGCCGAGCGGCGTGTCCGGCCAGGACATCCGCAACCGCACCCGACGTGATGAGCTTCCCACGGTTGATGATGGCTACGGAGTCGCACATCAACTGGACCTCGGCGAGCTGGTGGCTCGAAACAAGCACTGTTGACCCCGATGCCCCGTACCGACGAATCAGCTCACGCATGTCTTTGATCCCGGCTGGGTCGAGGCCATTGGCTGGCTCGTCGAGCACGAGAAGATCCGGGTTCTTGAGGATGGCACCGGCGACTGCGAGACGTTGCTTCATACCGAGCGAATACGTCTCGAAATGGTCCTCGGCCCGATCGGCGAGTCCGACCTCGTCGAGTACCCGTTCAACCTCTGAGGCGGGAAGTCTGCGGGTTGCTGCTAGTAGTTCAAGATTCAGCCTCCCGGAAAAGCCCGGGAAGAACTTTGGTGACTCGACGAGTGCTCCGACACGGTTGATGACATCGGGCAACCCGCGGGGAACTTCCGAGTCCAGCACTCTGACGCTTCCCTTCGTCGGAGTCACCAGTCCGAGGAGACATCGGATTGCCGTCGTCTTTCCAGCGCCATTCGGGCCGAGGAATCCGAATACTCCCCCGATCGGTACGTCGAGATCGAGCGAATCGATTGCAACGGTCTCCCTGGCGCGGAATCCCGAGTACACCTTGCGGAGACCCCGTATCTCGACCGCTGAAGCCACCACGCCACTCCCCTCCTTTGTTGTGATCACAGTAATTCCTCTCTGCGTGTAGCCGTGGGCATATCGACCGGTATTCGACGGGACCACCAGTCGCGCTGGGAAGCCTGAGCGGCATCCATCGGGGATGATCCCGGTCTTGGGTAGAGTCATTCCGTGGCACGACAACCGGGGCGGCATCAGTTCCTCAGGCCGCTCGCGGCTGGTTTGGCGCTGTCGGCTTTCTATGTGTCGGTCGTCAGCCTTCCGCTCGAAGCATCTGTCGAACTGGGCTTGTCACCGTCCCAGACCTCAACGTGGATCCTGATTGCATGGGGCTTTCCCAGCCTCATCATGCTCGTGTTCGTGGCGATCTATCGACTCCCCCTCGCCATCACGGGCAACGTCTTCATACTGATCTTCGTGCTGCTGCTCGGCGGGGAACTGAGTTGGCCGCAACTGGTTGGAGCGACGATGACTGCGGGGGCGATCGTCCTCTTGCTGGGGGTCACGGGCCTGACCGACCGACTTGCAAGACTGCTCCCTCCACCGATTGTTCACGGCATCTTGGCGGGGGCAGTGCTCGGATTGG
>QQUL01000069.1 GCA_008501565.1 Armatimonadota bacterium | reverse complement strand
CTGCTCGAAGACTTCGTTGCACAGCAAGGAACAGACATCGTGGACGGGACGAAGAAGCGTCCCGACGGAGTCTTCCACTACGACTTCGGGCAATCTGCCAAGGAACTCCTCAGCGACCACCTAACGAACAACACCAAGCCCAGGCATGTGCGGCTGTGGCTCGAGCTGATTCTCAAGATCCGTGAGCTGGCCGGTTTGCCAGATTTCGAATCCACGGTCGAAGCTCTCATTCAGGATGCACCGGACACCGACCCGGCGACGTCGACTGGTGACGAAGCCGTGCTGATCTTGACAGGGAAGCTGGATTACGCCCGATATCAAACGCAAGGAGTCGTTGTACTGGATACCTCGGTGGGACTGGCCGACAACGTTTCACACATCGGGTTCTACGCAGATGGCGAGATCAAACCAGAAATTCCTGCTATCCAACAGCACTACTCATCCATTCGTTTCGACGATGTTGTGGTCGCACAGCTGAGGGCGACGGGGAGGCAGGGCGACTCGGAGGTAGCTTCGCTTATTGCACAGTCTCTCAAGATAGACGATGACCTTGCGGGTACGACCCGCCAGCTGATTCGACTCGCCGACCCGTCCGATCCGGCATCGATCGCAATGGGTGCGCCGATCGCCAACACAAAGGAAAGCAACGGACGGCCTCTTGCTTGGACGATCGCGCCACGAATTGTCCGTCTATCGTCGCTCAAGGGCGCGCCGGCGACTACCGGCGAGTTGGATAAGGCAGAGGGAGCGATGAAATGAAGATCTCCACCATCTTGGATCACGTTGAGTACGGCGACATGACTCTTCCTGAGTTTCAGCGAGGGTACGTATGGAACCGCAATCAGGTGCGTGGACTCTTCTCATCGCTGTACAACAAGTATCCAGTGGGTGGGTTGCTACTTTGGACGACCGAAGTGGATGCCGCCCAACGTCGTGACGACGTTGACAGCGTGGGCGTTGTCAAGCTGCTTTTAGATGGGCAGCAAAGAATCACCTCGATCTACGGGGTCATGCGTGGCAAACCTCCTGCCTTCTTTCAGGGTGACGCCAAGGCTTTCACCGACCTCTACTTTGACCTGAGAACCGAAACGTTCGAGTTCTACGGACCGGTCAAGATGAAGGGCGATCCACTCTGGATCAGCGTTTCTGAGCTCTATCGGTCGGGGATCGAAGAAATGATTCACACCGTCGCCTCACCCGAAGACGAGTTTTCTCGAACCCTTCAGTACCAGGGGCGGCTTGCGCGGATCTACGACATCAGCGAACGGGTCATGCACATCGAGGAGATCACAGGTAGTGAGAAGACGATCGACGAAGTGGTTGACATCTTCAATAGGGTCAACTCGGGCGGTACGAAACTCTCGAAGGGCGATCTTGCCCTGGCCCGAATCTCAGCTGACCGACCGGCCGCGCGGAACGAGCTCCGTTCGATGCTCGAGAAGTGGGATTCTGTTGGATACAAGTTCAAGATCGATTGGCTTCTCCGCGCGGTGACTGCCGTCGTCACGAAGCAGGCCAGATTCTCCGAATTGAAGGACGTGAACCCAGACGACTTTGCCGGTGCCATTGTTCGTACCGAAAAGGCTCTCAACTTCATGCTCAACCTTGTTTCGGATCGATTGGGTCTCGACCACGACCGGGTATTGGGTGGGAAATTTGCCTTTCCGGTCGTCGCTCCGTTCATTGACGATCAAGGCGGGACGATAGCCGACGACGCCCTGCAGCGAAAGATCCTGTATTGGTATGTGAACTCATTCATGTGGGGTCGATACAGCGGTTCCACCGAAACGATGATCCAACGAGACCTTGAGGCGATACAGTCGAACGGGATCGATGGCCTCATCGCGGAATTGAAGCTGGCCAGGACAACACTCGATGTTCGCCCGGAGGATCTGGACGCGTGGAGTGTCGGTGCACGCCTCTATCCGGTGCTGTACATGATGACCCGAGTCGGTGGAGCGAAGGACCTTGGAACAGGATTGAGTCTGTCCGCGACAATGCTTGGCCAGGAAAGCGCGTTGCACGTCCATCACGTATTTCCCAAGAAGCTGGTGTACGACGCGGGTTTCAGTCGTCCCCAGGTCAATGCGCTGGCCAATTACAGTTTTCTGACCGCGGCTTCCAACATGTCAATCGGGGCACGCCATCCAAAGGACTACCTAGCTGAGGTTGCGAGCAGATACCCAGGAGCCCTCGAATCGCAATGGATTCCACTCGACGAATCGCTGTGGGACATCGAACGGTTCCCCGAATTCTTGGCAAGCCGCAGGAAACTGATGGCCGACGCGATCAACATCTTCCTTCGCGATTTGCTGGAAGGAGAGAGTGCCGGAGATCTCCCCGCGGTTGACCCGGTACTTCACGCGGCCTCTACCACCTACGGAGATCTGGATCCCGTACTTGTGAGGCTCGTCGAACTCGCATCCGAGCTGGGACTGGCAGAGCCGTCCACCGATTTCGAGGTGGTTGACCCTGACTCGGGCGAGCTTCAAGCGATGGCAGATCTCGCTTGGGCGGATGGCGTTCAAGAAGGACTCACCGAGCCGGTTGCATTCTTGATAGAACCTGACTCCGAGATGGAGCAGCGTTTGAATGACCTGGGCTACCGATTCTTCACGTCAGCGGAGAGCTTGGTCTGGTACCTCGAACAGCTGATCGGTGTCGATATCGACGAAGATGGCGAACTCGGTGAACCGGACGACGATACTGCCGCGGCTCAGAGTCCGGCGAGCGCCGATGAAGGCGACGGTGTCGGATCGGGAGAGTCCTCGACGGTTGCTGACCTTGAGAAGGAATGGGATCAGGTGATGGCATCGATCTATCGGCGAGCCAAGACCGAGGTCAATTACGCGGCAACATACTTTCTAGAGATGCTGAACAATCGGGGTGGGCTCGATACGGCACGATACCTGCTGAGTACCGAGAACCCGTCGGAAGGGTTTACCCACCTTTGGGAACGGAGGCGCCTCGATCTGACGGTTGAGGCCCACGTGCTTGATCCGAAATTCGCGGATCTCTTCACGTCTTCGGAAAGGTCGGTCGCCCAAAACCGTCTTGAATCGTACGGGTATTCGGTGCCATGATCGCGAGAACGGCTGCAGAAGCGAAGGATCTTCTGGCGAGCCTTTGCGATTACTACCTCGACTGCATCGCGACCGAACGACCGGGCGACGTCAGCGTCTTTGCTCAGTCGAAATATGATCCCGAATACGTTCAACTAAACGGTATCCCGGGCCTCGATGAGGACGATCCGATGACTGCGCCGCCCGTTACGTCGTTTCTCACTCAGAATAGGGGATCGAAGTCGGCGATCTATGTCGGGTATCCGGTGTTTGCGATGCACATCACAGCCAAGTCAGGATGGCAGGGCTACGTATTGCAACCACTATTCGTGTTCTCGATCGATGCCAGTGCCGGTGTCGCCGGGGCGTGGCCGTCGTTCAACCCGAAGGCCCTCGAGTCCTTATCGGGATTAAAGGGTCGGGCGGCGATGGATGCAGGGATCGATCTTCAAGAGAACCTGGTCGGCGAGAGCGAGTCTGCGCCCGAGCTATCGGATGTGATGACCCGGCTCCGCGATCTGGAGCCCACTTGGCCGTGGGTTGGCAAAATGGATCCCGATACGCTCGATACGGCTGTTCAGCTCGCTGCACCGAGCGCGACCGGAATCTTTAACGCAGCGATGGTTGTCGCAAGCGAACGGCCGCCCTTCACGGTCGGACTCGAGTACGAGTTACGTCAACTTCGCGACCTGGCAGATAACCAGCTCACGGGTACGGCCCTCGGCCACTGGCTTGGAGTGGCGGGCAAGACCACGTCAGCACCATCAGAGCTTCTTACCCCGTTCCCATTGAACGAGGAGCAGGGGACGGCGGTCACTCAATCGATGAGCAATGAGCTCACCGTGGTGACCGGGCCACCGGGCACCGGTAAATCACAGGTCGTGTCATCAATGGTCGTCAACACTGCGTGGACGGGTCGCAGTCTGCTATTTGCATCGAAGAACAATCAGGCTGTTGATGTTGTAGCCGATCGCACAAATGCGATTGGGTCTCGGCCTGTGATGCTTCGCCTTGGCAATGCCGAGCATCGATCCGGTGTCGTCGACAGTCTGAATCAAATGCTGGCTACGAAAAGTACACAGGCCGAAGCAGCGCGATATGCCCAGCTTCTCGGGGCGTACACGCGGATTGATGGCGAGGTGGCCAAAACTGCGAAGTCCATTGAGTCGGTAGTCAACGCCCGAAATGCCTTGGACGCCCAAGAGCAAGCGACAGAGGACTTTCGAGATCTCTTCACAGCGTCTCCGTTGGAGCTTGAGCGAGTCGACCTTCTTCAACTTGAGAGGAGAGTTGAAGGATTCGAGCGCGCTGTGAACCGTGCCGACCGAGCGAGCCAATCGTTCGTCACGCGGACATTTTGGTTTGCGATTCGATCTCGACGGTATGCCGACGTCTTGCCAGCGGCTGAAGATGTCGTTGCCTCGACTCCTTTCATCGATTGGCGAGTACCAACAGCGGGGATTGACGGTGATTCCCTGAACGAATGGTTTGAAGCACTCGGTGATCTTCGAGCCCGGGTGACTGCGATTGCGTCTGTGCAGGAATACATGGCAGACCTGCGCGCCCTGCAGGCGTCCGAGTCACTCGAAGACCTGTACTCCAACCTCATCGAACTTGACGACCAGAAGACCGACACAGCGGTCGAAATATGGGACTTGTGGCTGAGGCTCCAACCGTCGAAGCTCTCCGGACCAGATCGGGAATCGGTCGCGAATCTCGCCAATACGATGAAACTCCTTGCCGGGGCGCGTGGAAAGTCATTCGGAAAACTGATCACACAGTT
>QQUL01000265.1 GCA_008501565.1 Armatimonadota bacterium | reverse complement strand
GAGTGGGGGAGGTACGTCCGAGCCGCCAGGCGATGTGGCGCACCCGTGCTCGTTCATCGACGCCGTTGAGATGTCATCCATCTTGAACAACGAGGTCGAGGTGGATGATTCGTTCGAGACCGACTGTTTCTATGAACCGGTCGGAGGATACGGAGCAGGTCTCGGAGTGCACAGCTCGGTCTATCCGGTGCCAAGCACCGACTGTCCAATCCTGATCCAAACCGAACCGATCTTCCCCGACCAGACTGTCGAACCTGCGCCGGCGTACGGTGAGACAGCGGCGACCATCACGTCGGAGGGCGCACTTGAGATCCAGACCTGCACCGACGTAGCAGCGGTCTTCGTCATCGTTTCCGGGACAGAAGGCACATCGGGTGTCGATCGCCTCGCGACGGCTAAGACCATCATCGATGAGATTCTGGCGTCCCTCTAGCCCACGTGTGACCACAGCTCGCAGCATCGATCCGACAAGACCACTGCTCCGACGAACGTTCTCAGGGTTGCCACGATGGCGGGGGGTACGGTCGTGCGTCGGTATCGACGAGGTACGGCTGGCCGACGTTGCGGTCGAACACGGCGAGACGTTCGGAGGAGTCGACGAGGGCGACCATCTGACCATCCGATGCTCCGACAACAGCGTCGACCCCGTACAACTCCGGTCCCTCCAAAGTGACAAGAACCTGGTTGGTCTCGTCGCGGATCACGACTGTCCCATCGGATGGGACGTCCACCCAGAGGTTCTGCTCCTGGTTCAGCCAGTCACCGGGGTAGGCACCGTCGCGGTTACGGGTCTCAATGACGTCTCCGGTGTCAGGATCCAGGACCGTGATCGTTGATTGGAACCCTTCGACGCCGACCTCGATTCCGGACTCGGTCCAAACCACATTGTCGATCCAGTCTCGATCCGAAACACAATGGAGTTCGCGTACTTCGGCATCGGCAAGATCGGCAACTCGGATGCAGTTGGACTCTGTCACGTAGGCGAGCGATGCATCGAATTGGCCGGGCGCCACGGGAGGAAAGTCGGGGAGCGGTACCGCCGCCAGGACGATGATGACGACGACCGCGACCATGACCGCAACGGCGCCCCCAACCGCGGTCCACGCCTGTCGGGTCATGTCTCGACCTCCTTGCGGAAACGAACGGTGCCGACAACGACGCCCAGAAGGGCAAGGCCGGTGATGAGGAGGGCGACGGGTACCCCGAGGCTCTCCTCAAAGAGCTCGAAGATCATCATCGGGATGTACACGAACAGGCCAGCGACGCCAAAGCCGAGCAGTACGGTCTGGTTGAGTCGCACCGACAGGCCCATAAGTGCCAAGGCACCGACAAGCCCAAGGATCGGCCAAGGCATATGACTTCCCTCGGGAAAAGCCACAAACAGAATCCCGATTGCTGAGATGGCGTAACTTGCCGTTGCCGGTCGCAGGATCCCGCCCCACGTGAGGAGGAGCCAGGCAATACCCAGACCCGCAAACGCAAGACCGAACGCCCAATCGGGCACGGTATCGAGCCGGGAGATGATCGCGATTGTGGCCGCCCAAGTCGCAAAGGCCATGGCGACAATCGCAAGAGTCGAGGAACGGGCGAGCCACAGGGCGATCGTGACGACCAGAGTGACCAGCGACGTCCACAGGAACGACTCCTGACCATCGGTCTCGACGATGCCGTCGAAGAAGACCCCGGCCGTGAGAGCGACGGCGCCCACCGCGAGAAACCAGGCGAACGCCTGGGCCCGATTGACCGCTGGTTCTGCGCTACGACCGAGGAGCCAGCCAGCACCGATGAGCACACCTGTCACGATGGCACCGAGGGTGAACCGCCCCCACGGCTCGATGCGATCCCAGAATTCAGCGGCAAGAATCGCCAATGCCACGAGCACCAACACGGCCCCGAGATAGGCAACAGCCTCGGTTCCGCGACCGACACGCTCACCGCCCTTGCGGGATTCGTGTTCGCTGATTCGCGCGGCGGTGTCCTCGTCGATCAGGCCAGCCTCAACCCATCGACGAAGGTCGTCAGCCGTGCCCATCGTTCACCCCCACTCGCCAATTCATGACTGCCGCCATTGTACCGGATGCCCACCATCCAAGGTTCCCAGACGCCACCGAATGGTCCGGGCGATGACGACATCGTCCAAAGATGCGCTGCCATGAAACTGAGATTCTTTTCGACCATTTTCCATTGCCGGCCAAATCTTGGTAGCTAGAATTTTCTGGACGTCCGCTCACACAGAGCGGCCACGACAATGACATTCATCACAGCGCGGGGAGACGGCGTGACGAGGGTGGGACGTGTTTGGCGGTCACGCAGAAATGCGCGTGTCGTAGCGGTCATCGCGATCGTCTTCGCCACGATTCTCGCCGCCTTCGGGGTTTCGTGGGCACTTTCACCGGCCGCTACCCAGTTGTGGATTGATGAGCCACTCGACGGGGCTGCCGTGATCGCCGGTATGCCGGTGGCGGTTGTGGGACATGTGAACCATGCCGACGGGCTCCAATCGGTTCGGCTTGACGTTGATGGCGTCGAAGTAGCGATGTCAGACACACCAGTCGAGCCCGGAACCCTCGCCACCGTGCAATTCGAATGGGCGCCGACCAGCCACGGCATCCATGTGGTCACGTTGTGGGCGAAGCCTGCAACCGGAGACTGGATCGGTCCGGCACTCGCCTCGGTCAATGTCGGCGGTCCCATCGAGGAGACGACCACGACGATCCCGCAGACGACGACGACAATCGCCTGCTCCTACGAGGTCCCGGTGCTGGTAAGCCCTCCCGACAACGCCGACCTGACCGTCTCGATCGATGGCGGGTATCCCGTACCTCTCTCATGGTCCTATGACGGTTGCAACCCAGAGGGCCTCACGTTCCACGTGCGCGTGGGAGACGATCCCGAGTTCGTTCCGTTGCCGCTGTACTCGAAGGCCGTCACGACCACGGAATGGACGACACCCCCGCTGGCGTGTGGCGACTATTGGTGGAGGGTCCGAGTCGTCGAACCCGTTGAGAGCGAATGGTCGGAACCCTTCTCCTTCATCCTCGACACCGGTAGCTGCTGATGGGGCGCAGAACTCAGATCGCTGTGGTGATCGTCGTGCTTTCGTTGATCGCAGCCTCCTGCACCCCGTCTGACGAAACCGTCGAGACGACAACGACCTCGATCCCGGACGTCGGGCCACCGTCGCCGCCCGAGATCATTCCTCTCCTGAGCACAGGGAGTGATACAGATGCCGTATACGGAAACCTGCAGTTTTTCACCAGCCAGGTGATATCGGACAAGCCGGTCACCCGCCTCGAATTGCTGGCGAATGGCGAAATCGTGGACTCGGTCGACTTCGACGAACCCGTGACCGATCCACCGTTTGCATGGGAATGGACGCCGACGAGCGTCGGAATGCATGCGATGGTCGTCAGGGCGTACGACGAGTCGGGTGCGAGCGCGGATTCCTTCCCCTCGTGGCTGCGGGTCCAACCAGGAACCGACGTGGTCACCGGTGAGGTGCGTACCGGTTTGCCGGAATCCTCGTCCGCAGCGACGGTGGCCGTCGATGTCTCGTCGTGTGAAGCGACGCTCACCGTTCCGGCGGTCTCGAACCGGCTCGGCCAGTATGTGGTCGGGTCGATGTTCGGCGTCGCAGACAACCGTGCCATCGGCGTCGTGTCGGCCGACGGCGGTGAGGTCGTCTTCGAGGTGACGTCCTCGCCCACACTGGTATCCGTTGTCTCCTATGACGAAGCGGTCGCAACACCCGAGTCACAGGTTGTGGTTCCAGGGTCGCCCGAGTGTGCATCCGGTGCCTGGGAGGGCGCCGTTGCGTTCGACGGCGCCCTCCTGGTTGGTGGCGAGGACCTCGATGCTGCCTATGCATATGTGACCGAAGATGATGCGACGTGGTGGCGGATCCCCGAGTCCGGTTTCGCACCGCGTGGTCCGGGAGGCTTCGATTTCTCCGGTCTGCTTCCCGCGGTCGGTGCGGGAGAGCATCTCGAGGTTGAGGCGTGGGGTCGCAAGGATGGAGGCCTTGTCGGCCTGGGCAGAGGTCGATTCACGACCACAGAGGATGGACCGATCGAAGGCACGATCGGTCTTGCGCAGCCGGTCACGCCGTTCTCCGACCTGAAGATCGTCGATCATGTCACATCCGGTGCTGACCTCTCGAGCTTGGTGGAGATCCTGCTCAACGAACAGACCGTGTGTGCGGAAGGCTCCCCCGGGGCCGCCACCTATTGCCCGGGCGGGGGAGGCATGGCCCCGCACATTGTGCGTTGGAACAAAGGCATCCTGGGAGCCAAGGCCGGGATGGTGCAGGTCTCGAGCCAACCACCACCGAAAGATGCGGCGCTCGACTTCCCCGGCCTCCTTTGGGCCGTCGACGTATTGATGGGTGACGACCAACAACGAGACATCGAACTCCCTCTTGACGACATCCGCGATGGCTCGTGGTTGTCGGATGAAGCCCGCGCCGCTGGCCCACCTTCCGATGGCATAAAACTCGACTATGGCGACTACCGGACGCTGCAAACCGATCTCGAGAAGCTGGAGGCATCGCTGTCCGGTACTTCGCGCCGCATGACAGAGCCGATCCACGGCGACTGGTGGAGTGGGGCCCCGCACGACCGTCTCTGGGTGCGGGTCGTACCCCTATCGGATTCGCAGCCGATCGCTGGAACGAGCAACACGGTCATGTACCAGTTCCAGGAAGGCGAGGAGATCGTCATCGATACGGGACCGGGCCGGATCGAGGACTACTACGACCTCGTCGTCAGCTTCACGCCTCCGGTTCACGGCACCCCTGACCCGTTCTCGCGCTGTGTACGCGTCATTGAGAATCCCTTCGGCAAGGAGA
>QQUL01000106.1 GCA_008501565.1 Armatimonadota bacterium | reverse complement strand
GCCGCCGAGTGACTCTGGCGTTCCCTCGGCGACGATAAGGCCGCCAGCAATGACAGCCACGCGATCAGCGAGGTGCTGTGCCTCGTCCATGTAGTGGGTCGTCAGCAACACCGTCTTGCCAAGTGCAACCAGATTCTCGACCACGGTCCACGCCTGGCGTCGTGCGCTGGGGTCGAAACCTGTAGTTGGTTCATCGAGAAAGATCAGGTCGGGGTCGCCGACGATGCCGAGCGCCAGTTCAAGTCGTCGCTTCTGACCGCCTGAAAGCGTCTTGATGCGAGCATCTGTCTTTTCCTCAAGGCCCACGATCTCGATCAGCTCACCCGTGGGCCGCCGCTTGCTGTAGAGGGAGCCATAGATGTCGATCGCTTCCTTCACCGTCAGCTGAGTCTCGATCGCCGACTCCTGCAGAACGATTCCGATCCGCTCGCGAAACTCTCGAGGTGAATCATCCGGATCGAATCCGAGCACTTCGGCTTCACCTGAGCTTCTCCTCCGGTGTCCCTCCAAAATCTCGACGGTGGTTGACTTTCCGGCTCCGTTTGGACCGAGGAGCGCGAAAACCTCTCCCTGTTCGACCCTGAAGTCGATCCCCCGCACGGCATACACGTCGCCATAGCTCTTCGTGAGGTTCGAAACAGCAATCACAGACATGTCCCGTATTCCAGCACATCCTGAAGCGATTTGCCGGACAGATCCTCACTCCGGAAACACTGCCGAAACGGATTCGTCCCTGAGGCGTAACCGTTGGGCAACAGCAGCGAAATCTCCTGTCCGTACGGTGCTCCAATCGACAGGAAGGGACCGAAATGGAGAAACAATGCGACGGACACTGATGGTCACGCCTCTTGTGGTACATGCAATCGCCGGCCCAGGGGCTGGTATCGCGTCGGCACAGGAGCCTGACGTCGCGGAGGTTGCGGCCGCCGTGGACAACGTGTGGCTCGTGGTTGCTGCGATCCTCGTGATGTTCATGCAGGCCGGCTTTGCGCTTGTCGAGGCCGGATTCACCAGGGCCAAGAACGCCGGGAACATCATCATGAAGAACGTGATGGACTTCTCGGTTGGTGGCATCACCTACTGGGCGTTCGGGTTTGCACTTGCGTACGGCGGGACATCCGTAAGCGGATTTCTGTCCTACGGCGACGTGTTCTTCTTCAACGACAACAGCCGTGCCGGCGAGTGGTTCTTCCAGGTCGTCTTTGCAGCCACCGCGGCAACGATCATTTCGGGAGCCGTTGCCGGACGGGTCAAGTTCTCTTCGTACCTCATCTATACGCCGTTCATCACGGGGCTCATCTACCCGATCGTCACCCACTGGATATGGGGAGGAGGCTGGTTGTCTTCACAGGGTTTCACCGACTTTGCCGGATCTGGCGTCGTTCACATGCTCGGTGGAAGTGCAGCTCTTGCCGGGGTCATCGTCGTGGGGCCGCGCATCGGAAAATACACCCCAAGCGGAAAACCGCTGCCGATTCCCGGGCACTCGGTCACCTTGGGCGCTCTCGGGGTGTTCATCCTGTGGTTCGGTTGGTACGGGTTCAACGCTGGTTCCACCCTCACAGTGGTCGGAGCAGACATCGCTACACCCGCCGTCACAACGACACTCGCCGCCTGCGCAGGTTCCATCGGTGCAATGTTCACAGCCTGGCTCGTCGTTGGAAAGCCAGACGTCGGCTATACGCTCAACGGAGTTCTCGCTGGCCTTGTCGGAATCACCGCTGGAGCGGACCATCTCAGTTTCGGTGCAGCGATTCTCGTTGGACTCGTTGCGGGCATCATCATGGTGTTCTCCGTCATCTGGCTCGAACGGGCAGGCATCGATGACCCTGTCGGTGCAATCTCCGTACACGGTGCTGCAGGATTGTGGGGAGTCCTTTCCGTTGGCATCCTGGGGTCCGGATCGATCGCCATCCAGACATTCGGTGCACTGGCAATCATTGCATGGGCATTCGGCTCATCATTCCTCGTCTTCAAGGTGATCGATATCACCGTCGGGATGCGGGTTTCGGAGGTGGAGGAAATCGATGGTCTCGATCGATCCGAGCACGGGGGTGAGGCATACCCGGAGTTCGTCTTCCAGGAACAGGTTGCGCACAGGCACCTGCTCGACCCCGTGGGAACCTAGATATCAGAAGTCAGACGTCGGACGACAGATGACAGATGACAGATGACAGATGACAGATAACCGACCACCGGTACCGAGTATTACCGGAACCGGGGCGAGGGTTGTAGCGTCTGAGGCGTATGGAGATCCGCAATGGAATGGTGGCATTGGTCATCGCTGCGACCATCTTGGTCAGCGGTTGTTCCGGTTCGGGTGGAGAAGCAGACATGGATTCGTTGGAAGGACAGTGGACGATCGATACGGTCGCCGATGACGAGGGTCGGCTCGTAGGTCCCGTCGAAGGCACGACACCATATGTCGAGTTCATCGGTTCGGAAATCGCAGGCAACACAGGCTGCAACAGCTTTTCGGGGCAGGCAGAGATCGCCGCTGACGGGAACTTCGCAGTAGGGGATCTGGCGACGACACTCATCGGGTGCGATCCGGCCCGTTCGAACCAGGAAGCAAACATCCACCGCGCTCTCGCCGACGCCGACCGATGGGCTGTTGAGGAAACGACGGCAGTGCTCTCAGCCAACGGTGCAACCGTGATGCAGATGTCGGTGGCCGATACGAGTTTGGCTGGGTCTCAGTGGTCGGTGACGTCGATCAACAACGGCCACGGCGGAGTTCAGTCTGTGTCCGAAGGCTCCGACCCGACGTTGATCTTCGGAAGCGACGGAAAGCTCGCAGGGTCGACCGGGTGCAACAACCTGATCGCAACGTACACGGAGGGAGACGGTTCACTGTCCATCGGCTCGGTTGGAACGACCAAGAAGCTGTG
This sequence comes from Armatimonadota bacterium, assembly GCA_008501565.1. Taxonomy (GTDB): domain Bacteria; phylum Actinomycetota; class Acidimicrobiia; order Spongiisociales; family UBA5794; genus UBA5794. The sequence goes on along the minus strand of QQUL01000106.1, from coordinate 1,955 downwards.
TGGAACACCCGCTGGCATCATGGAACAGGAGCAAGACATGGTGACGGCTCTGACCAATACCTCTGCCTACTCAGTGACTGGTGACACCCTGCGAATGGCGGACGAGGACGGCGCAACCCAGATCGTCGCAACCCGCAACCCGATGCCAGCTCCGTAAAGCACCGGTCAACGACCCGCTGGGTATCGTGTCGGAATGAGCCCGACGACCATGGAGCTGTGGCACAAACAGGACCTACACAGCGGAGACAGGAAGCGACTGTTCCTCGCGGTTCGAGCCGCCGTTGACGGCTCCACGGTCCTCTACCCGGGCTCGTACGTGGATATTTCCGCGTCGATGGTCTTCCCTTCGGTCACCTACGTCGACATCGACAAGAGGACACCGGGGTTCTTTTCCGACACCGACACCATCGCCAACATCATCGTGGCCGAGGGCGGCTCCCCGGAGACCGAACTCACGTTCATCGACGGTGACTACACGGCTGACCTTGGGCTGAAACAAGACTCTTTCGATGTACTGGTCTCGCTGTATGCCGGGTTCGTGTCCGAAGCCTGCACCGAGTACCTTCGCGTGGGTGGTGTGCTGCTCGTCGCACCGAGCCATGGCGATGCCGCGATGGCTTCGATCGACCCGAGATACACGCTTTCCGGTGTCGTCATTTCGCGGGCGGGTGACTACCGGGTGCGAACCGACTCGCTCGACAGCTACCTCCACCCGAAGAAGGAAACACCGATCACTCGCGAGCTGCTTCACGAACGTGGACGCGGCATCCCATATACAAAATCACCGTTCGCCTACCTCTTCACCCGCACGTCGTGATCAGGAACGGTCAGTGGAGCCGGCTATCGGGAAGACGTTCTCACTATTGCCATTTGGTGGGGCGGGTGCGGATCGATCCCCATCCCAGTTCGTCACAGAGGGCGAGGAACTGGTCACGGTGCACTCCCCTCCATCGAAGATCTTCGATGTCCTGTGGGATTTCGGCGTCGATCCGCAGCGTTGCGATGTCCTTGAACAACAGGGCGTCGTCCAAATGGTCCCGAAGCGTTGCGGCGAGCTTCGCTGCACCCCGGACCTTGACATCCCAATCGTCCTCCGATGCGGGGATGTCTTCGATGTGGCCGTACCGAGCGAGCAACGTTGACGAAGACTTGGCACCCCAGCCCGGTAGGCCAGGGAAGCCGTCAGCGGTATCTCCGACAAGTCCGAGATAGTCGGGAATCGATTCGGGTGACACACCGAACTTCTCCCTCACCCCGTCGGCGTCAACGAGCTGTTGATTCCGGCGATCGTATCCGACGATCTTCGGGTTTCCGAACAGCTGTGTCATGTCCTTGTCCGGGCTCATGATGATGACCCGATCGACGTCATCGACAAACTTGTGCGCAGCAGCGGCAAGTCCGTCGTCGGCCTCCTGCTCGATCATCGACCAGACCGTGACGCCGATCGCCTCCATCGCTCGTTCGGCGACGGGGAATTGGGCGAACAATTCGGGAGGTGTCCCCTCACCGGTCTTGTAGCCGTCATACATGGCGTTGCGGAACGATTCGATCACCGTGTCGAACGCTGACCCCACATGGGTGACCTCCGGCTCGGAAAGCAGATTCAGGGTCGATGAGATGATCCCGTGAACAGCCCCTATCTCCCAGCCCTCAGGCGTCTGCCGCGGCGGTGCTCCGAAGTGCGCCCGAAAAAGTTCGTAGGTGCCGTCTATGAGATGCAAGGTCGTCATGCCCACACGGTACCGCTCGGGTCCGCGGTGCGTCCAGAGGCTGTGCAACGACCTACGCTGCCTCCCATGAGTCTGATATCAGCATCCGAGTTGTCAGGTCGAATCGGGGATCCCGATCTCGTCGTCGCCGACTGTCGTTGGTACCTCGGGCTACCCGACGATGGACAGGCGGCCTACCGTGCCGGACACATCCCGACGGCCGCCTTTGTCGACCTTGGGACCGTT
>QQUL01000369.1 GCA_008501565.1 Armatimonadota bacterium | reverse complement strand
GTCCTCGACCGTCGCCGCGTGGGGCATGTGTATGGTTGTCGAGATGGCGCCGGTGATGAACGGCTGGGCGGCTGCCATCATCCGGATGTGTCCGGTGTGGTGGATGTAGCGCTCACCGATCTTTCCGTTCTTGTTTGCGGTATCGAACACGACGAGGTGCTCGTGCTTCAATCCCGGTGCGCCTTCGATTGTCTGCCGACCACAGATGATGTCGTTGGCCTCGTTGATCTCGGTCTGTGTGAAGCCGAGCGCTGACAACATGTTGAACCCGAGGCCGTTGTACTCGTCGGGTGTGAACCCGAGTCTCTGCATCGTCTCTTCACCGAGTATCCACTGGTTGAACGCAAAACCAAGCTCAAAGACACCCGGGAGGGTTGCTTCGATCTTCGCAATGTCAGACTTGGAGAACCCTCTGGCGAGCAGCGTCCGCGTGTTGATGTGCGGCGACGTTTCGAGCGTCATGGTGCCCACCACGTAGTCGATGATGTTCGCAATATCGGATTCGGAGTACCCGAGCTTTGCGAGGGCGGGAGCGATCGACTGGTTCGCGATCTTGAAATAGCCACCGCCAGCAAGCTTCTTGAACTTCACCAGAGCGAAGTCGGGTTCAACACCGGTGGTGTCGCAATCCATGAGGAGACCGATCGTGCCGGTCGGTGCAAGGACGGTCGTCTGTGCATTCCGGTATCCGTGGGTTTGACCGAGTTCGTACGCCGAGTCCCATGCATCGTGGGCCATCTCAAGCATCGCTTCGGGGCAGACCCGCTGGTCGATCCCGACGACCGTGTGGCTCACGTTGTCATACTCGAACTGTTCGGCACCGTACGCCGCACGTCGATGGTTCTGAATCACCCGCCTCATTGAGTCGGCGTTCTCGTCGTATTTCGGGAACGCACCGACGACGGCCGCCATCTCCGCAGATGCCGCGTACGCGTAGCCGGTCAGGATGGCGGTGAGGGCCCCGGCTATCGCGCGACCCCTGTCCGAGTCGTAGGCGATGCCCATGCGCATGAGCACGGAACCGAGGTTTGCGTATCCGAGGCCAAGCGTGCGGTAGTCGTAGGAACCTTGAGCGATCTCGGCGGATGGGAAGTGGGCCATCGTGACCGAGATCTCAAGCACCATCGTCCACAGGCGAATCGCATACCGGTAGTCGTCGAGGGCGAAGTCGCCCGTCTCGTCGTTGTAGAACTTTCCAAGGTTGAGCGACGCAAGGTTGCACGCGGTGTTGTCCAAGAACATGTATTCAGAGCAGGGATTGGATGCCCTGATCTCGCCACCGGCCGGGGATGTGTGCCACTCGTTGATGGTCGTGTGGAACTGGACGCCGGGATCTGCTGACGCCCACGCCGCCTGTGCGATCTGGTTCCACAAGTCGCGAGCCCGCACGGTGCGCATCGTTTCACCGTCGGTTCGGCGCGTGAGGTCCCAGTCGTCGTCGTTCATCACCGCTTCGAGGAACTCGTTTGTCATGCGGATCGAGTTGTTCGAGTTCTGACCCGACACGGTGGCGTACGCCTCACCGTTGAAGTCGGATGGGTACCCGGCAGCGATGAGTGCCTTGACCTTTTCTTCCTCGTTTGCTTTCCAAGCGATGAACGTCTCGATGTCGGGGTGGTCGACGTCAAGGATGACCATCTTGGCAGCGCGACGCGTGGTGCCACCGGACTTGATGGCCCCGGCTGCACGGTCGCCAACCTTGAGGAATGACATCAACCCCGAAGACTTGCCTCCGCCAGAAAGCGGTTCACCCTCGGCCCGCAGGCTCGAAAAGTTGGTCCCCGTGCCGGAGCCAAATTTGAAAAGGCGAGCCTCGCGGACCCACAGATCCATGATCCCACCCGCGTTGACGAGGTCGTCGCCAACGGACTGGATGAAACATGCGTGTGGTGCTGGTCGGCTGTACGAGTCCGGTGATGTGGTGAGTTCCTCGGTCACTGGATCGACATACCAGAACCCCTGCTCGGGTCCGGTGATCCCGTAACGGTGGTTGAGCCCCGTGTTGAACCACTGTGGCGAGTTGGGTGCTGCCATCTGGTGGAGGAGCATGTAGGCGATCTCGTCCTCAAAGATCTGGCCGTCATCCGCCGAGGCGAAGTAGCCGTGCTCCTCGCCCCACCAACGCCAGGTTCCCGCAAGACGATCGATGACCTGGCGTGCTGACTGCTCGGGACCGAGGACGGGCTCACCGTCGGCGTCGACAACACGGTTGCCTGCGTCGTCCACCTGGGGGACACCCGCCTTGCGAAAGTACTTCGACACCATGATGTCGGCGGCTACCTGTGACCAGTCGGCCGGGATCTCGGCATCAGTCATTTCGAACACGACGGACCCGTCGGGATTCGTGATGCGCGAGTCGCGCTTGGACCATTCGACCGTGTCGTACGGGCTTACGCCCTCGGTGGTGAAACGACGCTCAATCTTCAGGCCCTGTGCCATACACAATCTCCTCATATGGGTCACCGAGGGTGGCGACCACTTTCCAATTTTGTCCACAAACTTGTCCACACACACAACATATGGGGTTCAACCCATCGGAACACCCCCAAGATGTTGGGTGTGGTTGCACGAGTGTAATTACAAAGATGTGGTTCGTCAAATACCTTCCGCACGGGCACGCGATATGCGATCGTTGCGGGGGAAGCGGGATAGTTGTACCCCTCCCGAGCGCCTCAACGCAAGGCCATCAGCTAGGCAGTTTTCGCGCTCCGATGATTCTTTCGCGAGGACCGGTATCTGACGTCTGACGTCTGACGTCCGAAGGCTGAAAGCTGAACTACCCGCGATCGCGGAGGGTTGCCCGAACCTTCTCGATGTCTCGGGGCGCGGTATGCGCTGCTTTCCAATAGCACCAGCCAGTGGGGAGGAAGAACACCTGGAACAACGTGAGGCTGAGGGCGAGGTTCAGCGGTGGGGCGATCGTCTTCTGGAGGGTCTGGGCTGTGATCGCTGTGAAGGCCGTCCCCACACCTCGGCCGGCACCGTTGACGAGGTTGCCGACGCCGAAGACCGTCCCACGGTGCTCGGGGAGATTCACGTCAGAAATGAGCGCGAACCAATTCGGCGAATCCGCCGATGTCAGCGCCAGCGCCGTCAGCGCCGACAGGAACGCACCGGCGACCCACGGGTTGGTCACGAGCTGACTGAATACTTCGCCGATGTACGTCATTGTGGAAGCTCCTTCTGTGACATCCAATCCGTTGAGCGGTATCCAGAAGAAGATCAAGAAGAAGGGGATGGCCCCGAGAATCCCGATGGCAGAAACATACGCACGACCTCCGAGGTTGCGTCGCTGCCATCGGTCACCGATATGGCCCGCAAGGATCGAGAACAGCGCCCCGATGGTGAACATCGCAGCGAAGAGACCCCCGACCTTCTGACCGGTGACATCGCTGTAACCCTGGGCAATCACCTTCTCCTGATACAACAGAGGAACCCAGATGAGTGACCCGTACGCGACCTGCGCGGTGAGTCCCTGGAGCACCAGCCAACGATTGGTACGGTTCGCTGCGATCACCCGCAGCTGGGATGGATCAATCGCGTATTCGTAATCGGCCCCTGCCGCGTGCAGAGCTGCGAGATCGGGCTCGCTGAACCCCCTGGGAGGCTCGTACGCCGCAAGGTAGAGGCCGGCGAACAGGATCCCGGCGAAAGCAAGCATGAAGAACGGACGCGAGTGGCTCCCGGCCCCCGCCTGGCTTGCGAGCAGGCTGCCAACGAGCGTTCCGATGCCCTGCGACAACCCCCAGAACGACATCGCCAAACCGCGCCGTCGTGGTGCGACGAAGTCCGAGATCACGGAGAACCCGACCGAGGCAATTGACCCGAGGCCAACGCCCGCGAGAAGCTGGAGTCCCAACAAGGTCGGGAACGATTCGGTGACGCCCGAAGCAGCCATCGCCACGGACCAGATCAAGGTGCCCCACAAGAGGAGCCTCTTGCGTGAGCGAGAATCGGCGAGGTATCCCCAGATGACGGCCGTGATTGCTGTGACGACGATCTGGGCGGCCGTGAGAAGTCCGACGGCTGCCTTTCCGACACCGAAGGTCGTCTCAAGTTGGGGGACCATCGAAGGGATCAGGGCGATTGCTGCGTTGTCGAGTGAAGCGAGCACCACGAACACGACGATCGTGTAGATGATGTGAGCCCTTGAGCCGATGCGCGCGATGTCAGAAGTGTCGTGGCTCATGGGTTGTCGAGCTTACGGAGAAGAGCTAACAGCTCACAGCTCACGGCTTACAGCCCAGAAGGGGCAACGCGCGTGACTGGCGCATGGGTGTTGATGGGTCTTTGAGCTATGAGCTGGATTCGTCCCTGCTGTCGGCTCCCGGCGGTGGCTCCGACACCGTCTCTGAGATCGCGTCACTCTGTTCGGGTACGGCTGCATCGACGGTCGGCTCATCGGCGGGCGCAGGTTCGTCTGTGGAAGGCTTCCCGAATGGCGCCCACGCTGCCATCACGAGACCGAACACGATTCCGACAAGGGGGAGTATCCATATGAGCGGCGATGCGAGCTCGATGATTCCCCACAGCCAGAGCGTTGGCCCGAGGAGCAGGCCGAACAGGAATCCGGCTACGACACCGAGTATTGGTCTTCCCTTCATCACTTGCCCTTCTTCTTCGTGCCGGCAGCGAGCGTTGCGGCCCCGGCAACTGCGGTGAGTCCGGCAGCGACGGCCGCCTCGGTGCCCGGGCTGCCTTCGAGCGTCACGTTGAACGCAGCGGTGCAGAACTTGCCGCGTTGGGTGTGCGTGGCGGTGACCTTGATGGCTCCCGTCCCGAGCGGAACCCAGGCAGGTGTTTCGTATTTGTAGGTACCCGAGCTCTGTGTGAGTTTGGTCTCGCCAGGTGGCTCGGG
>QQUL01000178.1 GCA_008501565.1 Armatimonadota bacterium | reverse complement strand
CAGATTGAGACGGCTGTTTGGGGAGCTGAGTTGGCAACTGCTCTCGGTGGGATGGCCGAGCGTGGATATGTCTACATTGTCGAGCCCACGGGCCCTTTCGAAGATGACCCCAACGTCACGAATAAGAGGTTTCCGGGAAACATCACTGAGTCGTACCGGACCCGCGACCCGCTGCGCATAGTCGGCGAGGTGGAGAACTGGGAGGGCCACGCCCCCGAGATCCTGAATGGAATGCTGGAGAGCATTGCGCGGCTCCGTGAACAGGGGCTCGACGTAATCGAGGACTAGAACAAGGCGTGGCGTCGAGCAGCTGCGCGCAGAAGGATTAGCTGCTGTATCCCTCGAAGCGTACGCAATACAGCCACGGTCGGGCTGGCCGGATTTGAACCGGCGACCCCTGGTCCCCCAGACCAGTGCGCTGCCTGACTGCGCCACAGCCCGTGGCGGCAAGGTTAGGCCGGTCGTACACGCCAACAGACCCACAGGACCCCGGGCCCATGACATGATTCCGACGCAAACCCGAACACCCGATGTGGGAGCCGATCATGTATCGGCTTGCGGTACTCCTACCATGCGAGTCAGATCGGAGGTACACCATGGCCGAACTCACCGAAACGAGTCTTCCCGGGGTTGGCGTACGTGCGGAGTTCATGTCGGATGAGGGTCAGAGGGTCGGGGTGGTGCGCCTGAAATCCGGCGACAGGGAACTGTTTGCGTGCACGAGCGCTGATCCCGACACGGTGGCATTCAACCTGAGACTGACAGAGGATGAGAGCCACGCCCTCGCCGATGCACTCGGCGGTTCGTCGATCGTGGAGAGTCTCGACGAAATGTCGCAGAGAATCGAAGGTCTTGCCATCGATTGGCTGACCGTCGATTCTGCATCACCGTTGGCGGGGAAAACGATCACGGATGCCCACGTCCGGACCCGTACCGGAGCATCAATCGTTGCAGTCCTGCGTCAGGGCACCCCACATCCCGCTCCAGGCCCCGAGTTCGAGATGGCTGTGGCGGATGTACTGGTCGCCGTCGGTACTCCTGAGGGAATCAGCACGTTCCGCGAAATCCTGAAGAGCGGCTGAATCCGTGGACCATCGGGTAATGCTGCTCGTCGAGATCGGCGCCGTCGTGCTGGGTCTCGGGATTCTGGCACGACTCTCCGACCGCATCGGGGTCTCTCCCATTCCGTTGTACCTGCTGGTCGGCCTCGCGTTCGGTGACGGTGGCCTCATCCCCATGGTCACCTCCGAGGAGTTCATCGAGGTGGGCGCCGAAATCGGGGTCATCCTTCTTCTGCTGATGCTCGGTCTCGAATACTCGGCTCGGGAGTTGGTCACGGGAATGCGACCAATTGCACCGGCGGGATTGGTCGACCTCGTGCTCAATTTCACCCCCGGTTTCGTCGTCGGGATGCTTCTCGGTTGGGGCCCCGCGGCCTCAGTGTTCCTGGGTGGAGTGACATACATCTCGTCGAGTGGCGTGGTCGCCAAGCTGTTGAACGACTTGGGTTGGACCGGGAACCGGGAGACTCCGGTCGTGCTTGCGATTCTTGTCTTCGAAGACCTCGCCATGGCGTTCCTACTGCCCATTCTCGGCGCGATCGCACTGGGTGGTGCGATTTCCGCGGCGGTAGCGGCTGTCGCCATCGCCATCGGTGTTCTCGTGGTTGCGCTGTATGTCGCCTACCGCCATGGCGACCGAATAGGGGAACTCGTGTTCCACCGCTCGGACGAGGTGAGTCTTCTCACCGTGTTCGGTCTGGCGCTCGTCGTTGCAGGGCTCGCCGAGTCGATCAACATCTCTGCAGCCGTCGGTGCGTTTCTTGTCGGCATCAGCCTGTCGGGCGAGGCAGCATCGCGAGCCCATGTGCTGCTTGCGCCGTTCCGTGATCTCTTCGCTGCCGTCTTCTTCGTGTTCTTCGGGCTGTCCACCGACCCTGCCGACATTCCCGGTGTACTCGCCATCGCCGTCCTCCTCGGACTCGTGACAGCCGGAACCAAGATCGTGACGGGGTGGTACGCGGCCAAGAGGGGTGGAATAGGGCGAGCGGGTCGTCGCCGAGCGGGGCTGGCGTTGATCGCCCGCGGCGAATTCTCCATCATCATCGCCGGTCTCGCCGTCGGAGTCGTCGGTGCCGAGGAACTTCCGGCTCTTGCGGCAGCGTATGTTCTCATTCTTGCGGTTGCCGGCCCGGTTGTGGCAAAGTTCGCGGATCCGGCCCCCACACCTCGGCCGGGTACACTTGAGGTCAGCTCCGAAGACGGCGCAATTCCATAGCTCCGATCAGAATCTGGGTGCGCGCATGAGCTATCCGTTGCTTGTGATACCCACGGCCTCAAGAAGCGTCGTTGTCAGATTCACCCGTGCGTCTGGGTCAATCGTACGATCCCAATCGACGTCCATGTTCATCGCTATCGCCCACTCGACATCCCCGACCTCGACGATGCCGACGAGCCACCCAACGCGGTCTTCGGTTCCGCTTCCGGGAACCCTCCCCTCCTGATACGTCATCGTCCAGCCATCTCCGGCGATCGTGGCGAGTTCATTTCGGATGTCCCGCACAGCCGATCGATCAAAGGGCTGGGACTCAGATGCCAGCAGTGCCATGAACTCGGTTTGCTGGAACATGTCGATCAGGAGTGTCCCATCCATCCAGAATGAACCTTGGCCACCCCGAACGTTTGTGTTTCCATAGCCGAGACGGTTGATCCACACCTCGTACGGATCTCTGCCCATCTCATCAGCCGTTTGTTGATAGACCCATTCGGCGTCATCGGTCAAGGCGGTTCGGAGAGAGTGGGTGCGGTGCCAGTCCTGAACGTACGCTCCTTCACCGCTCCACGTGAGTGGCTCATCGAGCGATCCGACGGTCTCCGTTTCCAGGAGCACCAGGGTCGCCAAGGGGCGAAAGGTCTCGGCGGGTGGTAGCGGTTCTCGTGCGCGTACGGCGTTGTAGACGATCGGGATGTCATCAGTTCCGATCCGTTTCGCGACGAACGCCCCCTCAGTTCCCGCGGCTTCGAAGTGGACACCAAGCTCGTGATGGAGCTCATATGTGAGCGTCGGTCCACTGCTACAAGCGCTCGTGATGGTCAGCGCCGAAACCAGGGCGAGAAAGCTGCGGCCGGGATGGAATCTCACTGAATCACGTCACAAGGCTCTTGATCATTTCGAAGACTCGAAGGAGCAGGTAGAGCGCACCCGCACCGACAAGCACGAGGAATGAGATCGGCCACCCCGGGTCATCTTCGTCTCGTCCCGTCATGCTCCCGTCAGGATCGTCACCGTCTGGCTGATCGCGGTGGATGCCGTCGGGAGCGTTGGTCATACCGGTGGTATCCCGTGCCGTCTACCAGAGAACGTACGATCCTTTCGCTGTGCGATGGCGAAGCGCCGAATCAGTTCAGCTCGCAGGTCGCCTGGTTCGATCACCGCATCGATGACGACCTCTGCACCGAGTCGATACAGATCAACATCTTCCGTGTACTCGGCACGTTTGGTGGCTATGAACTCGGATCGTTCCGGTTCCTCAAGACTCTCGATCACGTTGTAGTAGACAGCGTTCACCGCCGCTTCGGGTCCCATGACGGCGATCTCTGCAGTGGGTAGTGCAATCGTCGCCTCGGGTCGGAATCCGGGCCCCGAAAAGGCATAGAGACCGGCACCGTAGGCCTTGCGGACGATGACGGAGATGCGCGGAACCGTGGACTCGGCCATGGCAGTCACCATCTTGGCGCCGTGTCGGATGATTCCTTGTGCTTCGACCTGGGATCCGATCATGAATCCGGGTACATCGGCGAGAAAGAGCAACGGGATGTTGAACGCATCGCAGATCCACATGAACCGCGCGGCCTTGTCTGCGGAATCGACGAATAGCACTCCCCCAAGATGTGCAGGCTGGGAAGCAACGATTCCGATTGGTTTTCCATCAAGGCGTCCGAAGCCGGTTATCAATTCCTTGGCGAACAGTCGTTTGACGGGAAAGAACGAGTCCTCATCTATGAGTCCGTCTATGAACCGCTGCATGTCGTAGGAGGCTGCGGCGTCGTCAGGAAGCACCTCGGAAATGTCCACCGACAAGTCGGGAGGGTTCCCGTCGTACTCGGGCGGTTTGACCCGATAGTGGTCTGGCATGTAGGCGAAGTAGCCGCGTGCCCATTCGATCGCTTCCTCATCGGAGACGACAAGGGCATCGCCGCAGCCAGACACCTCGCAGTGCATGCGGGCCCCGCCCATTTCCTCAAGCGTCGTGGTCTCGCCAACGACCATCTGGGCCATTCTGGGAGACCCGAGATACATGGACGCTCGTCCTTCGACCATCACCACCACGTCGCAGAATGCGGGGACGTATGCCCCGCCGGCAGCCGATGGGCCGAACAGACAACAGATCTGGGGCACGCGACCCGAAAGGCGGATCTGGTTGTAGAAGATGTTGCCAGCCCCCCTCCGCCCCGGGAACAGGTCGATCTGGTCGGTGATGCGTGCACCCGCGGAGTCAACGAGGTAGAAGACGGGAAGCAGTTCGTCGTACGCGGCCTCCAGGGCCCGGATCATCTTCTCGACAGTGATTCGACCCCACGAACCGGCCTTCACCGTCGGATCGTTGGCGATGATCATGGCGCTACGCCCGTCGACAAGCGCCCGGCCGGTGACAACCCCGTCGGCAGCGAGGACGTCGTCGTCGTTTCGTGCGAGTAGACCGTCCTCGACAAAGGAGCCCTCGGCGACAAGGAGTGCGATCCGGTCCCTTACGAACAGCTTCCCCTGTGTCGCGAGCTTGTCGTGGTACTTGGCAGGGCCGCCACCGAGCGCCTTGTTCGTCGCTTCGTCCAGCCTCTTGTCCATCAATGCCTGTCCC
>QQUL01000188.1 GCA_008501565.1 Armatimonadota bacterium | reverse complement strand
TCGAATGTCACTGTGGTCGCCCCGACATCCGCCGCCTTCGCCTCGAACAGATTGGCGGCTTCGAGGATTTCGGACCTACGTTTGGGGTCAGCGTTCACCCGCAGGAGCATGATCTCTCGTTCGACGGCTCCACCGTGTTTGTGTTCGGTGACCTTGAGCGTGTGCACCAACTTGTAGAGCTGCTTGACGATCTGCTCCATCTCGGGTCCGTCGACGACCACCGTCATGCGCGATCGGCTCGGATCCTCCGTTGGACCAACGGTGAGCGAGTGGATGTTGAAGTCTCGTCTCGCAAACATGGAAGCGACCCGGGCGAGGACACCGGGCTTGTTCTCAACCGTGACCGATATGACGTGGTGCATCGCGAATTCGCTCATTCTGGCTGCCTCATGTGATGTCCTCAGGACCCATGAAGATGTTGTCGTTGCTGCCCCCGGCCATGATCATCGGGAACACCATGGCGTCGCGGTCGCATCGGAATTCCATAACAACCGGCCGATCGGTGACGGCAAGTCCCTTCTCGATGGTCGGAATGACCTCGTTGGGTGTCTCTGCTCGCAACCCGACGCACCCCATGGCTTCAGCGAGCATGACGATGTCCGGGTTCACATACGACAGGTCCGTTGCGGAGAAGCGTTCGTTGAAGAACAGCTTCTGCCACTGACGAACCATGCCGAGACTGGCGTTGTTCATCACCACGATCTTCACAGGGATGTTCTCAATTGCGGCCGTGATCAGTTCCTGGAATGTCATCTGGAAGCATCCATCACCGTCTATACAGATCACGGTCTCATCGGGCATACCGGCCTTCGCCCCGATCGACGCGGGGACCGCGTATCCCATCGTTCCCAGGCCACCCGAGTTGATCCAGGTGTTCGGCTTCTCGAATCCCCAGAACTGCGAAGCCCACATCTGGTGTTGACCGACACCGGCGACGACAATTGCATCGCCCCCCGTTGCCTTGTGCAGCTGTTCGATCACGTACTGCTGCTGAATCGGCCCATCGGCATCCTGCTCGAATGTGAGCGGAAACTCGCGCTGCCAACCACGGATCGTGTCGAACCAGGGTGTCCGTCTAGGTGCGTCGTCTTCGCCGAGGCGTTCGGTTGCCGCCTGGATCAACTGGATGAGAACCGCCCTGGCGTCACCAACGATCGGGACATCGACCGCACGTATCTTGCCGATCTCGGCAGGATCGACGTCGACGTGAATCACTCGTGCGTCCGGAGCGAAGAATTCCGGATTGCCCGTCACCCGATCATCAAAGCGGGCTCCGATGTTCACGAGCAGATCTGACTTCTGCATCGCGGTCGACGCCGTGTAGCACCCGTGCATTCCTGGCATGCCGAGTGCGAGATCGTGCGAGTCGGGAATCACGCCTCTTGCCATGAGGGTCGTCACCGTCGGAAGGTGCATCAACTCGGCGAACTGGGTCAGTTCCTGAGAAGCCCCTGCTCTGATCGTTCCGCCACCTGCGTACAGGACGGGCCGATCGGATTCCATGATCAAATCGATCGCAGCCTTGATCTGGCGAGAGTGACCTTTGACGGACGGCTTGTAACCGGGCAGATAGATCTTCTTGCTCCCCGAGAACGGTGCCGATCCGGCGAGAGCATCCTTCGTGATGTCAACGAGCACCGGACCCGGCCGTCCGGTCTTGGCAAGGTGGAATGCCTCATGGATGGCGCCGGCGATCTCAGCAGTCTCCGTGACGAGGTCATTGTGTTTGGTCACCGGCATCGCGACGCCCCATGTGTGTGTCTCCTGGAAAGCGTCGAGTCCGATCGAGGTTGACGCCACCTGGGCGGTGATCGCTACGACCGGGATCGAGTCCATGTAGGCATCGGCGAGCGGAGTGACGAGATTGGTTGCACCGGGGCCCGATGTGGCGAGAGTGACGCCGACCCGCCCGGTCGCGTGGGCGTAGCCGGAGGCCATGTGTCCGCCTCCCTGCTCGTGTCGGACAAGGACATGTCGGATCGGACTGTCGTAGAGCGAGTCGTAGGCCTTGAGGATCGCTCCACCCGGGATCCCGAACACCAGATCAACCCCCTCAAGTTCAAGGCTCTTGAGAAGTATCTCTGCTCCGCTGATTTGGTTCGGCATGTGTCGCTCCGGGGAAAACAAAAACCCTCCGAGGCACGGAGGGTAAGGCGCATCGGTTTGGCTGATGCGCCTACATGAGAATAAGTACGAGTGTTGTTGTCGGCATTGCTGCACCTGTTTGCTGTTCTGGAATGCGAGTATGGCATCGTAGCGGTGCATGTCAAGATAGCGATGGTCGGGTACCCGGTAGCAGGAGTCGGATGTGGCGAAAAACGATGATCTGGCAGTCCTCCAGCCGCTGATTCGCGCCGTCCGTGAGGAGTTGGCTGATCGAGATGCCGATGCGATCCCGAACAAGCTTCGAAAGGCTGCCAGCGCAACCGGCAAGCACCTTCCGACGCCCTATCAACGTGCGATCATCGATCACCTGATTGCCGACGACGACTTTCGTTCGGCTGTTGCCCAACGGTGGGCTGGCCTGGATGCAACAAACGAGATCGTTGACGCCTTCCTGGCTGATCCGTCTGCAGCCGCACCGCTGATTGCGGTGAGCGCGATGGAGATCCGCATTGACGAGGTGGGTGCCGAGCGCGACGCAGCTCGCGCCGAGGTGTCCGATCTGGAGCAAAAGCTGAGGGAGGCGAAGGCACGGCTCGCAGACGCGAATCGGGAGGCGAAGGCAGCTCTGGTGGCCCAAGCGGAATCAGACAGACGGTCACGGCGGGGTCTCGAACAGGCTGCAAACAAGGCACGTGCTGAGCGAGACACCATCGCTTCGGAAATGGATCGGATGCAGAGTGTCATGGATGACCTCACGGCGTCCAACGAACAGCTTCAGCAGTCACTCTCGAAGGCTTCCGAGCGCGACGCGAGACGAATGCAGCCGAGCGATCGAAGGACTCCTTCCGAATCGGGAGTGACGGTGAGCCTGCCAAACGATCCGATGGAGCTTGCGGCGCTCTTGGATCGGATCGAGCGGAAGCTACGTCCATACCGAAGTCCACACACGGGAGATCTTCACCATGACGAATCGGCGCAACCCCTCCGCATGCCCTTCGGGATTGCACCCGACACCGCGGCTGGGCTTGTCGCGATGCTTGATCAGGAACCCGACCGGAGCCGGATCGATAGCGACAACGTGGCGGGGGCGGGGCTCTTGGACCGATTCTCGTCCAGGGCTGGAAGAGATGCTGCTCTGGGTCGCGCCGACATGGTGAAACGTGCCACGCAGGGCGCCGTCACCGTGGTGTTCGACGCTGCCCAGGCCCAGGGTCGGGGTGGGTTTGAAACCGACCACGGCGTGGTGGTCGAGTTTGAACCCGAGTCATCAGCCGACGACACCATCGTTCGTCTTGTCCATTCCCTCGATGATCGGTGCGTGGTCGTGACGAACGATCGAGAGCTTCAGCTACGAGTTGCTCGGGACAACTGCGTCGTTGTGTACACGACCGCGTTGATTGCGTGGAGTGAACACCTAAACGATTGAACGACACCGGCCGATACAGGGGGAGAGCGACCGAAGGCCACTTTTGGCAACCACCCTTCACCGACCTCATCTGGAGAATGCTTTTCGGCCCGAGACCACCCGTGCCTCGGTACTGATGCAATGGCACGGTCTGCGCCGCATGGTGACGGCGTTTTCAGCGACGGTTGCGCTGGTCGTCGGCGTTGTGTTGGTGTGGCCCATGATGCTTGCGATTTCCGCGGTGACCGCTCTCGTAGCCGTCGACGCCCATTTCGCCATCAAGGCGCGTCGCAAGAAGGTCGCCATCACCCTCGTCGTGGACATCACCATTGCAGGAGCAGCCTGTGTGCTGGCGGGAGTGCCACCGGTTGGTGTCGCCATGGTGACGGCCTACTTTGTCGTTCTGGTCGCAGTCCTTGGAAGATCCACCCGGGCATGGCCGGTTGGGCTCTACGCCCTGACGATGGGGGTTGTAGCGACGTCCGCACCCGTGTTGTTCGACCTTGCCGAGCCCCCGATCGAGCGGACGATCGCTGCAGGAGTCGCGGCAGTTGTCGTGTTCGGTGTCGCAACAATCGAGATAGTCCGGAGATTCGTTTCATCGATCCGACAGCGAGCGGAGCAGGAAGAACGACGCGTCAGGATGTCGAATGCGATCGCTGTCGCGTCCAGAGCTCTCGTCGCTGAGGACGATGCGAGGGCACTCGCATTCGCCCTTGAGGCAATCCGTGAGGCGATTGGCGCACCCATAGCGTTCGTTGAACAGAACGTTCAGGGCGATCCTGATGGCCTCACCGCTGTGGTCGTCGAAAGCGTGACCACCTACGACGACGTACATCCAGCGTTCTTGTGCGGGGTAAGAACGCCGTGGCGTTCGATGCCCGGCGCCCAGTCACACCTCGAGGGAGGTGCTCCTTTCCTGTTCCGCGTCGCTGAGGCGGCGGGGACCGATTTCGACCGATCGGGCAAGGGTGGTGCTCGAAGTGAGGTCAACATCCCGATCGTTTTGAACAACACATGGGTCGGAGTGATCGGAATTGCCGATGTGTTACCCGATCGCCACTGGAAACAGGACGAACTCACTTTGATGCGAACGCTTGCCGACCTTACGGCAGCCTTCTGGCAGCGGGTCGAAGATCTGCGCGTCCGTGACTCGATGATCGGTTCCCTCGATGGGCGCCTCAGGTACGAAGAGGCGCTTGCGAAGGCGTCCACGTCTCTGCTTGGCGAGCGGGGTGTCGGTGTCGACGGTGCACTTGAATCGATCGGTATCGCAGCACGGGTCGACGAGGTGTACATCACGCAGACGATTCATTCCTCAGATGGTCATCCGACTGCTCTGGTCACGACGAGTTGGGTG
>QQUL01000193.1 GCA_008501565.1 Armatimonadota bacterium | reverse complement strand
TCCCTCGCCTGTGCTGGCGATGTAAACAATGATGGCATCACGGATATCATCGTCGGAACCTCTCAGACCGAGCACGTCGTGAATGATGCAGGAAAAGCATTCATTTACTCGGGAACTGATGGCACTCTCATTAGAGAGGTCATTGGGCTAACGGTGGGAGACAATTTTGGGTGGGATGTGGACGGTGTAGGCGACCTCAATCAGGATGGATATGCCGACGTCATAATCGGCGCCCCCAATGATCAGGGCATAGGTAGCGTTTCACTGGTCTCCGGGCTAGATGGTTCTACGATTCACTACATATTGGGAATGGAGAGCCTCTCGTTTTTCGGTAAATCCGTATCCGGTCTGAATGATATAGACGACGACGGGATAGAGGACTTCATCGTTGGAGCCCCCTCTGAAGACAATACTGGAAGCAACTCTGGAGCCGCAAGGCTCTACTCCGGTGCGACAGCTGTCCTTATTAGAACTCACCTTGGTGCCGGATTGACCGACGGGCTCGGCGGAGCTGTCGCTAGGCTGGGTGATGCTGACGGAGATCAAGTTGGTGATTATGCAATAGGTGCGGGCGGATCAGATGTGACTTTTCCCAACGCAGGAGCCGTATATGTCTACTCTGGCCTCACTGGAACGGAGATATTCCACGACTACGGCAGTGAGTCTGGAGAACAGCTCGGGATAGCCGTGTCGTTCGCAGGCGACATAGATTCAGATGGTCGCGCCGACGTAATAGCTGGAGCCTGGAAGTCAGATGCTGGTGGAACGGACATGGGAGAAGTTCTCGCCTACTCGGGAGCTTCCGGGGCTATCCTGTATTCTCTTGTTAGCTCCGTAGCAGGATTTGGCTTCTCTCTCGATTATGCTGGGGATGTCAATTCCGACAATCGACCGGACTTTCTCGTCGGTGCCCCGCTTACTAGCGGAGGAGTGCCCCCAGGGGGAGCTGCCTACGTTTACTCTTCTAGCTGTAGCAACCCAATCGTCTACGGGGCGGGATGTCCCGGGACTGGCGGCTACGTTCCATCACTCTCTCTTCAGGGATGTGGTATTCCAGGTACTTCCGTTCAGGTATTGATATCGAATGGTCTGGGGAACGCTCCGTCACTCATCATCGTGGGCCCTGACCAAGTTGACCTCCCTCTAGGCGCGGGTTGTGTACTCCTGACCTTCCCATTTCTACAAATTCAGGGTGTTGCATTGGATGCTAATGGATCCTTCCAGATTACTGCGCCGCTTCCAATTAGCCCTGGGATCACTGAGATATTCCTTCAGGCGTTCGTTATTGACAGCGGTGGCCAGAAGGGATACTCAGCTACGAATGGCGTACAGCTTCTGCTCGAGCAATAGACGACCCAATCCACATAGAACAGGATGTATATGATCGAACGCGGATCATTCTTCGCCGCCACGTTTATCGGCATTATCGTGTCATTGGGAACTGTTGGTAGCACACTTGCACAGGGCACTAGTGCCACCGCATTCAAGGCACGTTATGGAACGCAGTGGAGGACCTCCACAAACATCGCAACAAGAAACAACGTATCCTTCTTGGTGGGAGGACGCGTGCCAAGCACCGCCACACTACGTACCTCCAATGATTACGATGCAGCCGCTCGAACACTTGTAGACGAAAACCCAGAGCTCTTTGGCATCTCTAGCGCAGATCTAGTCCTGCGCCGAGTTAAGATGTTAACCACAAGCAACACGAACAGTCCCGCCAAAGTCCTCGCACATTACGGACAGGTCGCCAATGGCCTGGCCGTTGTCGGTGCATATGTATCAATACTGTTTGATCGCGACTCGAGCGATATCATTGCGATACACTGTGAATCTGTACCAGGTGTCTCAAGAGCTGAGTCCTTTCCAAAGAGCACCGTTTCTAAGGTGGTCTATGTGGCCGGTCAAGCGTTCATAGCGCTGACAGGAGTCACGCATACCAGTGAAGACACCATAGAGCCCGTCATACTTGGTCCAACGTCATATTTCGGAAAACACACCAGTCTACGCGACAAGGGCGCAGTCCTTGCCTACAGTATAGAACTCTCGGCGCCGGGATGGAGGGCAGCTGGCGGCCTTCCCGCAATGGGCCGCTTCATCGTGTCCGCGGAAGGTGACCTGACCCTCTATGAGAGTACGTCAACTGCATGCGGCGCCGATGGTACGGTCACTGGAATGGCGAGTAACTCATGGAAGCCATCCTACTTCTGCGAATGCAGTGAACACACGTTAGTGAGCCAACCGCTTAGCAACGTGTACGTATATGATAATGCCAATCCAGGTACTCCCCTGGTGACAACGGACATCGACGGTGAGTTCGATACAAGTGGAAGTCACTCTGTTTACTGTATCCTCAAGGGACCATATGTCCAGGTCGAGGATATTCACCCTAGCGGAGGCAATGTACGATTTCCCTTGACTGGCGGAGTGTCGGGCAGCGGACTTAGCATCGCCTTTGATCCAATCACTGATTGTCCTGGCACTGAGCCAAATATAGACGACGTCGAATACTATGCTTCTCAGGTTGCTGCATTCAAGATTGCGAATAGCTTCGTAGAATGGATCAAGGAGATCGACAGTCAAGACGACACTCTCGACGGGGGAATCCAGATCCACGTCAATCGACTAAATATAGATTCAGGTTGTAACGGAGGGTATTTTACAAGTAATCCAACCCGGATCGAAGTAGATGAATCAGTTTACCTGGATACCTGCTCTTCTGGTGGGGGATGCCATAACTTTGCCAATCGGACAATTCTGATTCATGAACTTGGTCATTGGGCACGAGATGAATATAACCAGGGTCCGGTCGCGAGTTCATTCAATGAAGGGCTCGCGGACGGTTGGCTTTATGTGATGACTGGAGATCCATGTGCTCACTCCTCCTCACCAGGTGCCGTGATCACAGACTGCGCCGCTGGCAGGAATGCTACTCAAACCCAGTTTAAGAAGTGCCCACAGGACGGAGATGTTTCGTGTAATGGCTTTGGTGATTTTAGCAAGACCGACAGAGGCAAGCCCATTGCTAGTGCTTTGTTCGCCGTTAGGGATGCCCTTGAATCGTTAGGTCAGAGTGAATTGGATCATTTCAAGGAGTTGTTTCTGAATTGGAATGTCACGTACAATGACAATCAAATGCTCAACGTCATTCAGGAACACTGGCTTAGCCTCGACGATGACAATGCTGATCTCAGCGATTTGACCCCGTACTACGATGAGATTTCAACTGCATTTCGCGCGTATGGTTGGCCTTGGCTTGGCCCCAGAGTATCAGATGTATCGGCTCCGCATTTCAACGAGGAGCTTCCTCCCAGCTTCGACATCACGATTACTGCCCGTGTTAACCCCTATGTGGGGACTCTGGATGAGTCGAGCGGCTATGAGCCGCGTCTTCATTATTCGATAACGGGCGGCAGCCCAAGCGTTGTAGTGATGGATAAAATCGCGGGGCTGGCGGATGCGTACGAAGCAGATATCCCTTCTCCTTCAGGGCCATGCACAGTAACGTGGTATATTAGTGCGACCAGCAAATACACTATAGAGGCGGAAACTGTTCGGCTGCGTTCAACATACCCGGAGAAGCTGAGCCATAGGCTTGAGTCTGGAACGGGTGATGAGCCAGGTTGGAGTGGGGTGTTTCACGTCGGCGAGCGTCAGCTTACCAATAGCTATACTTTTCCAAATGGTCAAAGTCAGGGATGGGCCGCGGACCCTCAGGGTAGGTGGGAAGTTGGCAATATCAATCAGGTCCTAGGTGTACAGACATTCGATCCTATTCCAGGAGAGAATGGTATAGTGGCCTCATATATATGGGGAACGGCAGTTGGGTCGAATTTTGATGGTAACATCGTCGATTATCAGGCGGATGTCTATCAACGTCTGACGTCTCCGGTGCAGGATCTTAGCGGCGCCAATCAGGACAACTGGCGCGTTCAATACCGACGTTGGTTGTCCGTGGAAGGGAACGATGGTGGCTTGGTAGTGGACGGTGATGAGGCCAGCATTGTTCTTGAGTATGGATCTAGTAGCGAACCAGTGCTCTTCACAAACCCTGATGGACGTGACATGTTTGACAAGGAGTTTGTGATTCACGATTTAGACATTGATCTTGCTGACGGAGACGACGAAGTACTTCTTCATTTCGACTTGGATGCTAATTCCTCAGTCGAGTATGGGGGCTGGAATGTCGACGATGTAGAGTTCTATTATGTGAATCAAGATCCGGGTGAAGGGAACTTTGTCACCTATGGATCAGATCACGTGGGACTCGGTGGACCTGCTCCGGGACTGACCGGGTCAGGCGACCCAATAGTGGACGCATCGCCGTGTCAGACAGCTCAGGAATTTGTCTATATTCACATCGATGGTGGGCAGGCGAGTGCCCGTGGCATCCTGTTTGCAGGGACATCTCAAGGCTACATTCCTCTCGGTGGAGGTGGTGTTGGTCTGATTGACGATATCGTTGATAGTGAGTGGGTAGATCTTGATAGCTCGGGCAGCGCTACTGTGAGCATCGATATGAGCTGTGTAGTTTCCGGCGACTACTACCTACAGTTCTATGTATATGCTCCGGGTCAGGCTCCACCTGCAATCCCGGAGGCACCCCCTACCACCGGTATTTCATTGAGCAATGGTCTGTGGATGCATGTCGTTGACTGAGCTGCATGTTGGCGTGCGAGACCGTGGAGAAGGCGAGCGACGTGCTCATTCGATCCGCCATCATTGGGGAGTCGCTATAAGAGGGCCTGAGATTCTAGCTCACTCGAATTACGGCTCTCCTAAAGCAGGTGTAGCTGACGAGGTAATCGGATTCCACCGCAGCACAAGTAGACCGTGGCAATGAGTGGTTTAGCGGAATGGAAGCCGTAGGCGCGGTGGCTGAGCAAGCGGATCTTGT
>QQUL01000370.1 GCA_008501565.1 Armatimonadota bacterium | reverse complement strand
GTGGCCGATGAGGTCGCCGATGACATCACCGTGCGTGCACAACACCGCGGCCTCCTGCGGCAGATCGTGTATGAGTCCGACCGTGCGATGTGGATGTGAACCTTCGATCAGGGCAACTTCTCGCTCGACTGGGATGCCAAGGCGCTCAGCAAGTGGTTGTACGGTCTCAACACACCTGACGAAATTGGATGATCCGATCCGGGTGATGGGGTGATTCATGAGGAGGTTGCGAATCGCTTCGCGCTGCTTTCGACCCTCCTTGTCCAACGTGCGGTTGGCATCATCGGGATCCAATTCGTCCCGTGTACCCGCCGATGCATGGCGAACGAGGTGAATCGTGCCGGCTGACCGTTCGAGTTGCATGTCATTTGCCCTATCAAGGACGGCTTTGTCGTTCGTGTATGTCAGCTTTTTGATGGCCTTGTCGAACGAAACCCACTTGATCTTGTCGACCTCGCTGTTGGGTTTGAACGATCCACCGCCAGATTTCACGAGCCACCATTTGACGACCTTTGGGTTGTCCGCCTTGGTGAGATAGCCGACCGATCCGACGGGTCGTGGCTTCTTGACCGATATCCCGGTCTCTTCCTCTGTTTCGCGCAATGCGGCGTCGAGGAACGTTTCGCTCTTGTTGAGTTTGCCTTTCGGGAGTGACCAATCGTTGTAGCGAGGGCGGTGGGCAAGGAGGTATTCGGGTTCGCCATCATCACCCGTGCGGGCGACGACACATCCGGCGGCCCAGATGGATTCCTGCGGTGGAATCGGGTGGTTGGTCACGGGACCTTGGCGGCCAGGGGATCGAGATGTGACCCCGCAACCGTCCATTCACGGAGGGTTGCGTGGGTATCGATACCAACGGTTGTCGGCACCTTTGACCATTCAGACCCCTGGAGTTCCCAGGCAAGCATGTCGTCATCCATTTCAACTTCGAGGATCATGCCAAGTCGTTCCACGAGTCTTGGGTCGGAAACGTTGACGAGGATCTCGACCCGTCCGTCGAGGTTGCGCGTCATCATGTCTGCTGAGCCGAGCAGGTACTCGGCGGTTCCTTGCCCGGGATCACCGAACCGGTAGATCCGGCTGTGTTCAAGGAATCGTCCGACCAGCGACCGCACCGTGATCGTTTCGGACAGCCCCGGAATTCCTGGCATGACAGAGCAGTTGCCGCGGATGATGAGGTCGATACTGCAACCCGCTTGGGAGGCAGCGTATAGCTCGTCGATGATCTCCGTGTCAACGAGATGGTTGATCTTCCACAGGATGCGACCACCCTCACCCAGAGCGGCCTGCTGCCTGATCCGGTTGATGATGCCCGAACGCAGTGTGTGTGGTGCCACGAGGATCTTGCTGTATCCGACGGGCCGTGCATGGCCGGTCAGCAGATTGAAGAGCTCTGAGAGGTCCGAACCCACGGCAGGGTCGGCGGTGAAAAACGCAAGATCCTCGTAGAGCCTTGCTGTCTTCGGGTTGTAGTTGCCTGTCCCGATGTGTGAATAACGCGTGATACCGCCGTTCTCCTTGCGGACAACGAGGAGCGCCTTGGAATGTGTCTTCAACCCGTACACCCCGTACACAACATGGACACCCGCTGCTTCAAGCATTTTTGCCCAGTTGATGTTTGCAGCTTCGTCGAACCGGGCCTTGAGTTCCACGAGTACCACGACCTGCTTGCCTGCCTCGGCTGCGGTCATCAGCGTTCGGACGATGGCACGCTCGCCGCCAATCGCTGGGTCGTCCGCCATCGAAGTGCGGTACAGGGTCTGTTTGATTGCAAGCACGTTCGGGTCCGACGCTGCCTGTGAAAGAAACGCGGCGGTGGAGGTGGCAAACGACTCGTACGGATGATGGACGAGGATGTCGCCTTTGCGAATCTCGGCGAAGATGTCGGGAGATCGGCCCTCAACTTCGGTGAGCATCGGTTGCGTGACCGGTTGCCATGGCTCCTCCTTGAGGTCATGGCGATCAAGCCCGTACAGCTCCCAAAGGCTGGCAAGTCCCAACGGCGCTTCGCGACTGTGAACGGATGCCGGTTCAAGCTCAAGCCCGTTGAGGAGCATGGTCATGACGGGTGCCGTGGTCCCGGCTTCGACCTCGAGGCGAACCGCTTGTGCCGCACGCTGTCGGTATCTCAGCACGGATTCCATTGCGGCCAGAAGATCATCCGCCTCTTCCTCCTCGACCGCGATATCGGCCGAGCGCGTGACGCGGAAAGCCGACCACCCAACGACATCGAGGCCTCCGAAGAGTCGTGACAAGTGGGTTCCGATGACCTGTTCGATCGGCACGAACCGAGTTCCATCCTCCAGGCGGATGAACCGGTCGATGTTCGGCGGAATCTTCACGCGGGCAAACTGGACTGAACCCTCGTTGTCAGCAACAAGGACCGCCAGGTTGAGTGAGAGGTTTGAGATGTATGGGAACGGGTGCGACGGATCCACAGCGAGCGGCGTAAGGATCGGGAAGATCTGGTCCTCGAATACCTGGTCGAGATAGCTGCGATCAGCGTCGGCGAGCGACTCCATTGTCTCTATGTGGATGCCCTGATCGCCCAGGAGTGGGACCAGTTCCTTCAGGAAGAGACTGTCGATCCGGCTCTGAAGATCTGTCGCCCGCGTCGTGATGGCCGCGAGTTGTTCCTGTGCAGTCAGACCGTCTGGCGACAGGGCTGTGATGCCGTTGCGTGCCTGTTCGGCGAGGCCGGCGACCCTGACCTGGAAGAACTCATCGAGGTTCGACGAGACGATCGCAAGGAATTTGACTCGTTCCAGCAGGGGGAGATGCTCTGACTCGGCAAGGTGGAAGACACGCTCTTGGAAATCGAGGAGGGAGATCTCCCGATTGACGTATCGGGGTGTCGGAGGAGCAGGTGTCGTGGTCATCTCTCTCATGGTATCGGCTGGAGTGGTCGATTCGACAAGCAAATCGCCCCATTGGCCCCGAGATTGAACCGAGATCAGCCGCGGTTGCGATCGAGCTCGACCACCTTGCGGAGTCGTCGACTGTGGCGTTCCTCGTTACTGAACTCTGCGCCGATGAAAGCATCCACGATGTCCTTGGCAGTCGCAGACCCGATGACGCGTGCGCCGAGTGCAAGCACATTCATGTCGTCGTGCTCAACAGCCTGGTGGGCCGTGTAATGGTCGTGTACGACGGCTGATCGGGCGCCCGTGATCTTGTTGGCAGCTATCGAGGCGCCGGCCCCGGACCCACAGACGATGATGCCTCGCTCGGCTGGCCCATGGACCACCTCTCGAGCCACGGTCGCCGCAATGTCGGGATAGTCAATGGGCTCCGTCGAATCCGTTCCGAGATCGATGACATCGTGGCCGGCCTCGGACAGATACTGGACGAGTTCATTCTTGAGTTCGAATCCTGCGTGATCTGCTCCGAGTGCGATCCGCACCTGTGCTCCTTGATTGCCGGACGTGATCGTAGTGCCTTGGCGATTGACGCCGGACCGGCAGGGCACCGTGGGGGCGTACCCTTTGTTCATGAAGTCCGTCGTCATTGCCGTGTCGCTCCTTGCGGTGATCGCTACCTCGTGTGCGTCTGGACCGGATGCACCACCGATCGCCGGCGCGACGACGGTCTGTGCCGACACCTTCTGCATCGATGTTCCCGACGGCTGGACGTATGAGGTGGGCGAGGGATATGTATCGGCCCACCACGATCTTGCCCCTTCCGACACGTTCCTCACCGCCGGTGTGATCAATTTCGAAGCAATCGTGGTGAACGCGGGAGGGGTTTGGCCAGCGTCGACGCCCGAGGTTGCACGATCGTTCTGGAAACTCCTTGAGGATGCCGGCGTCGGAACGTTTGCGCGGTCCCAACGCGTCGTGGGCGGTGCCGAGCGGTCGTGGGGGAGGCACGAAGACGGTGCCATGTGGCATCTCGTCGTGCCGACTGGGGGTTCGAGCGGAATTGGGGTTGAGATGCGGGCGCCGAACGACTCGTGGGAAGCCCACGCTGACTTCGTCTTCGATTCGGTTACCCCGACGCCATAGCATCCTGGTAATACCCCGACGTCACGCTCCGATGTCGGCTGAGGTGCCGCCGGATATCTCGACGGGGCGCGTAACCTCGGTGCGAGGTCCAATGCAATCGTCGTGAACGGTGGAGCAGTACGTGAGGGTTCGATCCCGATCCTCGGTGCCAAGAACGCTGCCCTCAAGCACCTGGTGGGGTCACTCCTCGCACCCGGTGTGCACACGCTGCACAACGTGCCGCGAATCGTGGATGTCGAGATCATGGGACGCGTGCTTGAGCATGTGGGGGCTCGCTGTGTCAGGGACGGCACGACACTCCAGGTCACGGTTCCCGAGAATCCGAATCCCGAGGCGCCACTCGAGCTCGTGCGACAGATGAGAGCTTCGATTCTCGTTCTCGGTGCCCTCCTTGCGCGCTGCGGTGAAGCCCGGGTAGCCCTCCCGGGTGGTGATGACTTTGGCTCGCGTCCGATCGACTTCCATGTGAAAGGTCTCGAGGCGATGGGTGCGCAGTTCGACTTGAGGCATGGCGTGCTTCACGCTTCTGCACCGGACGGCCTTCATGGAACCGATGTGTTCCTGGAGTTCCCCTCGGTCGGAGCGACCGAGAACCTTCTGTTGGCATCGGTTCTCGCGGACGGGACGACGACGATCCGCAACGCAGCCCGTGAACCCGAGCTGACCGATCTGGCAGAGTTCCTCCGCAAGATGGGTGCGAAGATCGATGGCGCCGGAACGTCGACGATCGAGGTTCACGGAGTGAGCGAACTCAGCCCCGCCGAACATCGGACGGTCCCGGACCGGCTCGAGGCAGGGACCTATCTCGTGGCGGGCGCCGCGACGCGAGGGACGGTCACGGTCGAACACTGCGTCCCCGAACATCTGCGAATGGAGCTTGCCAAGATTGAAGCAACCGGGGCATCCGTCT
>QQUL01000236.1 GCA_008501565.1 Armatimonadota bacterium | reverse complement strand
CGGAATCGCTCGGTTCGCCACCGGTGACGAATGCGTGCGCCACCGCCAGCGAGCGGGGTGCACCGAGTTGGGGGATCACGGAGCCGACCGCGTCCTTTAGGACTGATTGATGCGTACGGCGGTGCCGCCGTTCCATCAGGTCGCCCTCATCCGGACCCGGCGGGTCGGAAATGGCTGCCCCGAAGTCATCCGGGGCAGCCTGTGGATCGAGGAACGGGAGCAGAACCAGATCCAACGGACCATCGGCGAACTCGAGACTCATCACCTCGCCCGCACCCTGGTAGCCGCCCCTCAGGTAGAACCCGCTGCGATCCATCAGGTCGTCATAGGGCGCGACCCGGTTGGCGCCGTCATGATTGCCACTGATCGCCGCCACGACCGCGCCCGTGCCGAGAAGACGACGGACCGTGTCGTTGAAGAGCTCGATTGCCGAGGTCGGCGCAATGGCGCGGTCGAAGAGGTCGCCCGCGATGACCACCAGGTCCACGCTCTGGTCGGCAACCAGCTCCACGAACCAATCGGCAAAACCCTGTTGGTCGCTCTCGAGTGATACCGGACCGAAGTGTCGCCCCAGGTGCCAATCGCTCGTGTGGATGATCTTCACGAAGCTCCCCTTCGGTTCGGTCCTGGGTCACTTGATCGGGGCCAGCCAGCACTCATGGAGAAGACCGTACAGAGGGCGTGTGACATCTAAGGTCAGCTGTAGGGTCCACCGCTGGCTGGTGGGCTTGTTCATAGGGTGCGTTGTGCCCGGTTTGGTTGGTTCGACTCGGAACTGTGACCGGAGCGGATTCGTCCGACTCCTTACCGCTGATCGTCGTCCAGGCGAACTCCGCAACGCTCGTGAATACCTGTTGGGAACTCGATGGCCAGCCTTGGTGTTGGACCTCTGTTTCGTGATGTCCGTTTTCTTCACACCCTTTCGGAACGAGCTTTCCGTGCCGGCTGCTGTGACCGGGCTCGCTGTTGACCATTGGAGAACAGGAGCGAAGAGATGAATGAAGTCCGTCTCGGAATAGATGTGGCGTGCCGCGCTGCGCATCAGGCCTCATTGGCTGATGAGACCGGCAAGTTTCTGTGGCAGGGATGGAAGTTCCAGACCACCACTGACGAACTCGACGCGTTGTGGGCCAAGATCCCCAACGACGTGTCGGTCGTGGTGGTGATGGAACCGACCCGCAACGCGTGGGTGCCGTTGGCGGCGTGGCTGACCGCGAAGGGTGCGTCGGTGTCGGTGGTGCCCCCGGAGCAGTCAGCTGATCTGCGGGACTACTACAACAAGCACACCAAGACCGATCGACTCGATTCCAAGATGCTGGCTCGCATGCCGATGCTGCATCCTGAAGGGTTGCGGGTGGTGGACCATCTGGGTCCGGCTGAGCCGCTCAAACGTGCGGTGCGGCATCGCAGCAGCATCCAGAAACGGCGGACCGCAGCCGCGATGCGCCTCGATGCTCTACTCGAGTTGATGGGCCCGGCCTGGCTCGATGTGTTCGGCTCGGTGTCCTACGGCAAGACCGCGGTCGCGGTCCTGGAGCGTTACGCCAACCCGCATGCTCTTCGCAAGCTTGGCCGGTGAGGTTGTCAAGAACTTCGTGTGAGGTGGTCAGTTCAGGGTGTCGGGAACTCGGCCGGGGAACGCTACGGCGAACGCGTTGTGAATCGCACTGGTTTCGTTGGAGGCTCCGTACCTTTGAAGCGAGGATGGAGTTATGCCTACACAAGGACCGTCGGGGAAGCCGACGACACGTCGCTACAGCGATGAGGAGAAGGCCCAGGCCGTGCGGCTGGTTCGCCAGCTGCGCGCCGAGTTGGGTAACGATCACGGGACGGTGAAGCGAGTCGCTGATCAGCTCGGGTACGGGTTGGAGTCGGTGCGCGGCTGGGTCAAGCAGGCCGACATCGATGATGGCGCGAAGCCGGGGGTGAGTACTGAGGATGCGGCGGAGCTCAAGGCGTTGCGTCAGGAGGTCCGTGAACTGAAACGAGCAAACGAGATTTTGCGCAAGGCGTCGGCGTATTTCGCCCAGGCGGAGCTCGACCGCCGATGAACGAGCTTGTCGGGTTCATCGACGAGCACCGTGACGAACTCGGAGTCGAGCCCATCTGCACCGCGTTGCAGGTGGCTCCGAGCAGCTACTACGCCGCCAAGAAACGCGAGACCGCACCGTCGGCGCGGTCGGTGCGCGACGCGACCATGATGCAGGTGCTGATGATGCTGTGGGTGACGAACCGCAAGGTCTACGGTGCCCACAAGCTCTGGCGTGCGGCTGTGCGGGCCGGTCATGAGATCGGCCGGGACCAGACCGCCCGACTGATGCGAGAACTCGGCATCGAGGGCGTGTCGAGGCGCCGCAAGAAGGTGTTCACCACCCAAGCGGATCCTGACGCCGTTCGGGCGCCGGACCTGGTTGACCGCAACTTCACAGCCGATCGACCAGATGCCCTTTGGGCCACCGATCTCACCTATGTGCCGACCCGATCTGGGATGGCGTACGTGTGTTTCATCGTCGATGCGTTCTCGCGTCGGATCGTCGGCTGGCGCTGCGCGGCGAACATGCGCACCGACATGGTCCTCGACGCACTCGAGATGGCCAGACGCTCCCGTGGTAATGGCCGGCTCGTTGGACTAGTCGCACATTCCGATGCCGGATCTCAGTTCACATCTGTCCGATTCACCGAACGACTCGACGAGATCGGAGCGCGACCCAGCATCGGAACCATCGCAGATTCGTTCGACAATGCCCTGGCTGAAACGACCAACGGGCTCTACAAGACCGAGTGCGTCTACGGGCCCGAGGCCGCCGGCTGGGACGGTGTCGATGAACTCGAGCTGGCCACCCTGTCATGGGTGCACTGGTTCAACCACGACCGCCTCCACAGCCACTGCGCCGACGTCCCACCAGCAGAGTTCGAGTCAGCGTTCTACGCTGCCCAACAGACCGCCCCAACCGGGGTTGGAATCCAATAGAACGAGCCTCCATCAGACCCAGGGCGGTTCAGTCGTTGGAACTCACAGGTCACAACGCGACAGAGATCGAAGCGATCATCAACACCGAAGTTGACCGCCAGTACCGGGCCGCTCAACGCGAACAAGATGCTGCAGGCCTGCCGATACCGGCAACCGGGATCCTACGGGCCCGTGCGATCGTCGAACTGTTACGCCGCGGAGCCGATACGAACACGACAGGTTCCAGGTCGTCGGCGTTGGTGATACTTCCGGTCACAGTTGACCGTTACGGCACACCCACCGGGGTTCACACAACAGATGGCACCGAAATCGATCCGATCACAGCAGCAGTGTTGGCATGTGACGCCCATTTCCGTCAGGTGATCGTTGACCCATCCAACAATCCGTTGAACATGGGACGCACAGTGCGTTTGTTCACCCCTGCACAGAAACAAGCTCTCATCATCCGAGACGGAGGCTGCGTGTTCCCTGGGTGTGATCAGCCGGCACGGCGATGTGTGGCACATCACCGGATCGGCTGGGACCACGGAGGGTTGACCAACACCGAAGACGGAGCCCTGCTCTGTCCGAGACATCACGGACTCATGCACTCCAACCAGCGGTGGATCATCCTGCGATACAACATCGCGGACCTGCCACCAGACCTACTCGAAGCCCATCAGGCCCGCGCCGCCAGTGCACAGTTGGAACCAGAAACCGATGTGCGGGTCATCAAAACACCCGCCGGGCGGCTGCTACTCGCCCAGAACGCCACCGACCACCACGGACCCGCACCAAAGCGACGACAAACCGCAGCCTGAAGCAGGCACCCACCCCAGGGCACCCCACCAGCCAGCACACCACGCGGCACCTGAACCCCAGAACCCGGAACCCGGCCGCCCAACCGCGGTCGCATCTGCGCGTTCTGGGGGAAGGTGGGTCTGAGTGGGCCTGCCGAGTGTTTCGAACTGATCTGCGGTACTACTGGATCGATGCAGACCGACGTGGATACCACCGCAACGGAAGCGAGTGGCATGTGGTTGATCCGCAAGGGGCAGCGCGCTGACTGGGCATGTGAGGTTCCCGGATAGTCCCGCCTTCCTACTGTCGTAGGGTTGCTGGATGGATCGACGACAGTTCCTGGGTTCTTCGGTTGCCGGCGTGGGTGCGGTCGTCTCCGGCCCGATGTGGCGAGCAGCCCAAATGCAGGAAGCCACGCCGGGAGCCGGACCATACGGTTCCATCGAAGGGGTTGCCCCCGATGGCAACGGTGTGGTCCTGCCGGAGGGCTTCACCTCGCGGGTCATCGCGACGAGTGAGTCAGTTGTCGGAGGCACTGACTACACCTGGCATGTCTTTCCCGACGGTGGCGCGACGTTCGCCACGGGTGACGGAGATGACCGCGGGTGGATCTACGTCTCCAACAGCGAGGCGATCCTGCCTGGGACCGGAGGTGCCTCGGCGGTGCGATTCGATGCGGACGGCAACGTCATCGACGCCTACCGGATCCTCGGAGGCACGACGATCAACTGCGCCGGTGGACCGACCCCGTGGGGTACCTGGCTGTCCTGTGAGGAGTTCGATTGGCACGGGAACCCCGATGCGACAGAGGCCTTCGGGTCGGTTGCGGGCCGGGTGTTCGAGACCGATCCGACCGGCGAGGCCGAACCGATCCTGCATTCGGCAATGGGCTTGTTCCAGCATGAGGCCGCCGCGGTCGATCCGGTGAACGAGTGGGTGTACATGACAGAGGACCAGGCCGATGGGTGCCTCTACCGGTACATCCCGGATGCCTACCCGGATCTCTCAGCGGGGCGGTGGGAGGTGGCCGTTCTCGAGGGAGACGCTGTCAACGGCCAGAGCGTGAGTTGGCTCGAGGTGCCGGATCCATCGGCGGCAGAACAACCGACCAAGGACCAGGTGTCAGACGCGACAGGGTTTCCCGGAGGAGAGGGTCTCTGGTACCACGACGGCACCATCGTGTTCACCACCAAGGGCGACAATC
>QQUL01000225.1 GCA_008501565.1 Armatimonadota bacterium | reverse complement strand
ATCCTCACGGCCGATGTTCTCATCGACGAGTCCTGACAGCGTGCTTGCCGTACAACGTTTCGGCGACGGCGACCCCGTCGTGGCACTTCACGGCTTCACGCAGACGGGGGCACAGTTCCCGTTACTCACCATTCCTGGGAGATCCATCGTTGCCCCCGACCTGCCCGGTCACGGCGGTTCAACCGGTGCGTCCACGGATGCCGGGGCCACCATTGCTGCAATCACAGAATTACTCGAAACCTGTGGCAGAGGAACTCCGCTCGTTGGCTACTCCCAAGGGGCGCGTCTTGCGCTTTCGGTGGCAACCACCACATCCTTCCGGCCAGCATGTCTCGTCCTCATTTCGGGAACCGCTGGAATCCAGGACCCCCAGGAGCGCGAGACTCGTCACGCCGCCGACGTCTCCTTGGGCAAGGACATCAAGGCGGTGGGTATCGAGCGATTCATCGATCGCTGGACGAGCAGCGGGCTCACCGACACCAGCACATTGCCAGCACCGCAGCGCGAGGCGGATCGAACACAACGTCTCACCAACACGGCTGAAGGCCTGGCCTCAGCCCTTGCTGGCTACGGACAAGGTTCCCTCGACCCAGTCTGGGGGAAACTCGGCACGCTCGAGATGCCTGTCCTGATCCTCACCGGAGAACGAGATACGAAATACACGGCGATCGGCGCCGAGCTTGCAGCCAGCATCGGTGACACGGCTGAGCACCTTGTCATCCACGGGGCGAGTCACAATCCTCTTGCAGAACACCCGCGAGCGGTGAGCGCGATCATCTCAGGGTTCCTCGATGGGAACGGCTGACCCACTCGACCAATCGTAGAAACCCATTCCGGACTTCTTCCCGAGCTTGCCTTCGGCGACCATCGTCTTGAGAAGCTCGGGCGGCTCGAACCTCTCGCCGTAGACCGTTGCGAGATGCTTGGCGATGCCGAGACGAACATCGAGCCCGACAAGGTCGCCGAGCATGAGCGGCCCCATCGGGTGTCGATATCCGAGCGACATGGCCCGATCGATGTCGGCCGGGCTGGCGACGCCCTGTTCAACCATCCGAATCGCCTCAAGGCCGACGAGGACTCCCAGTCGCGACGTGGCAAATCCCGGAGCATCGTTGATGACCGCCTGCTCCATGTCGAGGAACTCAACGATCTCAGTCACCGACGCAAGCGTGTCACTGCTGGTCGCCTCGCCCTTGATGACCTCGATGAGAGGGATCGCCCACACGGGGTTGAAGAAGTGGAGTCCGACGAATCGGGTCGGTTGCTGCAACCCTTCGGCAAGCGAATCGATCGAGAGACTGGACGTATTCGATCCGAGAACCGTCGGTTCAAGCCGCTCGGCGCTCTGAAGAATCGTCCGCTTGAGATCCACATTCTCGATCACCGCCTCGATAGCCGCGTCTGGGTGATGCGTTGCTTCGTCAATGGAGCCGATCGCCACGATTCGATCCTTCGCATCAGCCGCACTCGCGATCTTCCCCCTGGTCTCAGCCGAATCGAGGGTCGCGCCGATCTTGGCAACCGCTGCCTCGGCAGTGGCGAGATCGACGTCAACCAGTTCCACGAAACCGCCATGCGCCGCAAAACGATGTCCAATCCCGATACCCATCGTTCCGCCACCAATCACCACTACCCGCATCTGTGTACCTCCTGTCCCCCACAGTAGATGCCGTTTCAGACGTCAGACGTCAGAAAGGGGGGACCATGACAGGAGTTCACTCTGCAGTCCCTGTTCAGGCTTTTTGCCCTGTGGTAGCGTCCAAAGGTCTATGGGCGATCGGTTTCGGTCGGCCGATGTCTCACGGGAGGCTGACATGGATTTCTTCACGTCAAGAGACGGCACGACCATCGGTTGTGAGAAGGCCGGGTCAGGACCGCCACTACTCCTCGTTCACGGAACCACTGCCGACCACCGTCGTTGGGCTGGCATCACCCCCAAATTGGCGCGTCAGTTCACCGTGTACGCCATGGATCGTCGGGGGCGGGGTGGCAGCACCGATGCACCGGACTACCACCTGATCAGAGAAGCCGAAGATGTCGCAGCGGTTGTGGATGGCATTGGTGGCCCCGTGCGTATCGTCGGCCATTCCTATGGTGCGGTGTGCAGTCTTGAGGCGACCTTGCTCACGGACAATGTGGATCGGATGATCCTCTACGAGCCACCAATTCCGAGCGACCTGCCGGTGTATCCACCGGGTGTCCCCGAACGCATGCAAACCCTGATCGACACCGGAGAGCGAGAGGCTGCCCTTGAGGCCTTCTTCCGTGAAGTGGTCAGGATGCCCGATCACGAGTTTGTCCAATATCGTGCGTTACCGATGTGGAAGTCGAGGATCGAGCTCGCACCCACCATCCCGAGGGAGTTGGCCATCGATCGTATCTACACGTTCGACACCAACAAGTTCGCTGACGTTCAGGTTCCGACCCTTCTGTTGTTGGGTGGGGACAGCCCAGCACTGTTCCAACGAGGGATAGAAGCGGTTCACGCCGCCCTGCCCAAGAGCGCGGTGACGACCCTGCCGGGCCAGCAGCACATCGCCATGGACACAGACCCTGAACTGTTCTTGGAAGTCGCGACTGGATTCCTCACCGATTGACGATCGGTCATGTGAACGGTTCGAAACCAGATACTGTGGCCCCCATGGAAACCATTCGGCTCACTGCGTACAGCCACGGCGCTGGTTGAGCGTGCAAGCTCGGTCCTGACGAGCTGGCGCAGGTTCTGCGTCCCTTGCACAACTCACAAGCAACGCACCACCCGGACCTGTTGGTCGGTATCGCCGGGTCAGATGACGCCGGGGTTTTTCGCCTCGATGATGACCGAGCGTTGGTGCAGACGGTCGACTTCTTCACCCCCATTGTCGATGATCCGTTCGACTGGGGCAGGATCGCTGCTGCCAACGCGGTGAGCGATGTCTACGCCATGGGTGGCGACCCGGTCACTGCCCTCCAACTCGTTGGGTGGCCGCGAGACGACCTGCCACTCGAGATCTTGTCCTCCGTCATGGAGGGTGGCCTGACGATCATGGAATCGGTTGGGTGCACGGTAATCGGTGGTCATTCGATCGATGATGCCGAACCCAAGTACGGCTTTGCGGTCACGGGATTCGTCCCGATCAGCGACCTCATGACCAACGCCGCTGCGACGCCCGGTCAAGTCCTCGTGCTCACGAAACCGATTGGCACCGGTGTTGTGGCCACCGCGATCAAGGCAAACGAGGCCTCCGAGACAGCCACCTCGAAAGCAGTCGACATCATGACGACCGTCAACAAGGGAGCTGCTGCGGCGGCTCGTCGAATCGGTATAAACGCGGCAACAGATGTCACGGGGTTTGGGCTCTTGGGCCACCTGGCTGAGATCGTGCGGGCTTCCGGTGTCAGCGCGGTCGTTGAATCGGGCGCCGTTCCGTTGATCGAAGGAGTTGCAGGGCTCGTATCGCAGGGAATGATCGCTGGCGGTACCCGCCGAAACCTCGAATCGGTGAGGGCCATGTGTGACTTCGGCACCCTGGACGGCGAGATCCAACTCATCCTCTCTGATGCACAAACAAGTGGAGGTCTCCTGCTGTGCGTCGATGCCCCGCTCGAACAAGCCCTACATGCAGCCCTGATTGATGAAGGAACCCAGGGATGGACGATTGGCAGCGTCGTTGAGAGGGAATTTGCACACGGTCCCACCGGCATGATTCAGGTGACTTAGCGTCAAAATCGCAGAACGCTTGCGACAATCCGGGAAAGCGATATCCTTGTACCGCTGGGTCGACTCGTCGACCCTTGTAGACCCCTCGTCCCCCCTGGGGGTCTACCAACCCCGCAACGAGCCCCCGCCCCCCTGGGGGCTCGTTGCATTTTTGAGCTTTCGGCTTACAGCTCACGGCTTGCAGCTGACATCCGGCACCTTCGGTGCCGGATGTAGTCTCTCCGTGTGAGATTTCGTATACCGCGACCGCGCCAGTTTGGTTCGTCCATCAGGGAGTTGGCGCGTCGCCATCCAGAACGGGCCGAGGAGTATCTCGACACCCACCAGGAGGCGTGGGAGGAACTCGCCGAGCACGACCCGCACGATGCTGCCGACATCCTTGAAGCTCTCGACGAAGAAGGCGCCGCCGAACTCCTCCAGGATCTCGATCCTGTCCGGGTTGGCGACGTGCTCGACGAGATGCATCCCGAGGCGGCGGCAGATGTGCTTGAGGAGCTCGAGACGAGCGAAGCTGCGGCAATGATCTCCCACATGGAGCCAGATCAGGCTGCGGATCTCATCAGCGCTCTCGGTGCCGTCCAGAGGACCAACATCCTTCTCGCACTCGACGAATCAGTGGCACACGAGATCCAGGCCCTGCTCGTTCACGCCGCTGACACGGCCGGCGGCATGATGACCACCGACGTGGCGGGGCTACCTGTCGACATGACAGCAGGAGATGCCATCGAAGAGCTGCGGCGCCTCCACGATGAACTCGGCTCCAACCTTCTCTACGTGTACGCCGTCGACAGTGAAAACAGACTCGTCGGTGTTGTGTCGTTCCGAGACCTTGTGTTTGCAGATCCCGCCGCCGTACTCGGCGACCTCATTGAGCCGACACTCATCACCGTACGGCCCGACACCGACCGCGAGCAGGTTTCCGAGTTGATCCACCGGTATCGACTGATCGCCGTTCCTGTCGTGGGTACGGACGGAACACTGATCGGCATTGTGAAGTTCTCAGAGGCGATAGAAGCGATCCAGGCCGAGGTCGGCGAGGACATTGCCGTGATGGTGGGTGCGGGTGAAGAAGAGACCGTCTTCACCCCGGTGGGGCTCTCCGTCCGGAGACGCCTGCCATGGATCTTCTTCAATCTCGTGGTTGGCATGCTGATTGCATCCGTCATCTCACGCTTCCGATCAACACTGACGACATATGCCGTCCTCGCGGCCTACATGCCCATGGTTGCCCTTTTGTCTGGCAACTCCGGGGCGCAAAGCCTCGCC
>QQUL01000009.1 GCA_008501565.1 Armatimonadota bacterium | reverse complement strand
CCCCACCCGGTCACCACGGCTTCACCAAGCGGACGTTTCTCTTCAACGCCGAAACCCTGCGTCTTGTGTCGCACGAACGGGTCTATCTCCTGGAAGGAGCCCTTGTCCACCAGAAGTTCAATTCGCTCGCGCGCGGTCAGCTTCCCCGCGTCATGCTGACGATCGACAGCACGTTGGTTATCAGCCTGCGCGGATTGCCGTCGAAGCTCTCTCAGCTTCTCGATGCGTTGTTCGGTGCTCACCGGTCCTCCCGGTAGGCTCGCCTACAGTCACGTGACTTCGACTTGCCTGGATCGGATATGGCTACACACTACGACATCGTGCACCTCAGCGAGGTCGGTTCCACGCAGGATGAGGCGCGGGACCGTTTCGCCGCAACTGGCGTGCCGACTCTCGTCGTGGCCGATCGTCAGGTTGCAGGGCGTGGCAGACAAGGTCGATCGTGGTACCAGCCAGACCAAGCGATGTTCTCGTCGCTCTCGTTCAGGACGGACTGGAAGCCGGAGCACCGAACGCTGATTCCGCTCGTGACCGGGATGGCGGTGTGCGATGCGATTGTCAGCGTGGGTGGACGTGAACCGTCTCTCAAGTGGCCGAACGATGTTCTCATCGATGGAGCGAAGGTCGGAGGGATCCTCGTTGAACTCGATGAGGACCAGATGACGGTCGGCTGCGGTCTCAACCTGTGGTGGGCTGATCCGATCGCAGAGGCCGGAAGTGTCTTCGATGATCACGTCGATCCATCCGTCGCCCTCGATCTAGCGCGTCTTTGGTCGCAGGCACTTCTTGAGCAACTTGAGGGACCATCCGGCGCATGGCCCGAGGACCGCTATATCGAACAATCGGCGACACTCGGGCGTCAGGTTCTGTGGGATGAAGGCGCCGGGATCGCGATAGGTCTCACGCCCTCGGGAGCGCTGATTGTCGACACGGCCGAAGGCATCGAGACCATCCATGCCGGTGAGGTCCACATGCGCGGGTGGCGCTAGCCTCTTTCCAGAGCGAAGGGAGCACCAATTTGGCCGTTCAGACAGGTGAAGGCGTCGTTGACATCATCTTTCACTCGACCAGTATCGCGGCGGGTCCGCGGACGCTCGGTGGCTACCTCGCGCGTCCAAACGGGGAAGGACAATGGCCGACGGTTCTGATCTTCGGTCCCGAACCGACACCGACAAGCACGATGAAGGACATCTGTCGGGTTCTCGCTCGTCACGGGATTGCTGCGCTTGCCCCCGATCTGACGGAGTCACGTGAGCAGAATCTCTCGATCTCGCTGGCAGTCGCCGCCTATATCGCCGACCCAGCCGGCCACTGGTCGAACGGGCAATTGGGCTACGGAGTGCTCAGCTTTGCCACGGGTGTGGACGACCTCGCCGCCCTGGCGCAAGCCGACACGAAAGTTGCAGCGTCGGTTGTCGTGTCATCGACCATTGATCCGCCAACAGCTGAAGCGATCGGTGACGCCCGTGTTCCGGGCATGGTGATCCTCTCGCGCGGTGACGAATCAGTGGACGTTGACGCATCGATCGATGCAAGGGAAACCATGGAACACACGACCTTCGTCGTGTATCCGACCGGAGATACCGGATTCTGGGATGCATCGTCGGAGGGTTACGACGTCAAACGCTATGAGGACACCATCGATCGGATCGTGACATTCTTCTCCGAGCATCTACCGGTGAGGTTTTGATGCCCAAATCAGTGGTGACCGGCGGTGCTGGCTTCATCGGTTCAAACTTGGTTGATCTGCTTGTCGATGAGGGTCACGAGATTCTTGTCCTCGATGACCTTTCGTCCGGGTCGATAGCAAACCTCAAGGATGCCCGCAGCCGCGGCGATGTGACTCTGCACCAGATCGATGTTGGAAGCAATGAGGTCGTTGACCTTGTCAGGGCGTTTCAACCCCAGACCGTATTTCATCTGGCGGCGCAGATCGATGTGCGTCACTCGGTTGCGGATCCGGTAATGGATGCGAGGGTCAACGTGCTTGGCACGGTGAATCTTCTCGAAGCGGCACGTCACGGAAACGCGGAGCGGTTCGTCTTTGCTTCATCGGGTGGAGCAACCTTCGGAGACACCTTCAATATCCCAACACCCGAGTCCCAGGAGCGGAAACCCGAGTCACCGTATGGCGTCTCGAAGAGCGTCGTCGACCAGTACTTCGACTACTACGACCGCACCCATGGCCTTGACTACATGTCGCTCGGCTTTGCGAACGTGTATGGGCCGAGACAGGATCCGCACGGTGAAGCAGGTGTCGTCGCCATCTTCATCGGAGCGTTGCTTGCCCACAAGACGCCGACCATCTTCGGTGACGGCCTCCAGACGCGAGATTTCGTGTTCGTCGAAGACGTCGCCGATGCGTTGCTGCGGGCGTCGCGCATCGGAGGCTCACGCTATCTCAACATCGGAACCGGCGTGGAGACATCGGTGCTCAAGCTCTACGACGTCATCGCCGGAGCAACGGGCGTCGATGTGGCACCGATCATGGCTGCCGCCAAACGAGGCGAGCAGCTCCGGTCGTGCCTCGATTCATCCGCGGCACAGGCACACCTCGGGTGGGAACCGTGGACGAGCCTTGAAGACGGCATCGCTCGTACCGTCGAATGGGCGCGGAGCTGAGCTGTCGCCGGAGAGCTTCTGACGTCAGTCTTCTGGGATCCGATCCGGCCAGTCGTCCTTGAGGAGGCGTGAGAGGGCTCGGTCGGCGAGGATTCTGCCCCCGGTCTGACACGTGGGGCAGTAGTTGGTTTCGCGTTTTCCGGTCACGATGCGTTGGATCTTGGTGCCACAAACAGGGCATGGTTCCGAGAACTTGCCGTGGACAGCCATCGCTGGATGAAAAGCCGTGACCTTCATCGGGAAACCATCTCCGGTTTCCTCGATGCGGATACGAGTCCAGTCGTCAAGAACCTGTTTCGTCGCCCCAAACAGGCGCGTAACCTCCTCCTCGGAGAGGTTCGTATTCATCTGGGTCGGTGACAGCTTGGCTGCGTGGAGGATCTCGTCAGCGAACGCACCGCCGATCCCCGAGACATAGCGAGCATCGGTCAGTGCTCGTTTGAGTGTGTGCCGATTCGTCAGAAGCGCCTCGCGGAACTGGTCCACCGTTGCCGTTCCAACCTCGAGACCCCCCGGATCCACCGAGCCAAGGTCGTCGCTGCTCAACACCGAAAGGGATGCTCGTCGTTTGGTTCCGGCTTCGGTGAGCAGAAGTGATCCGGTTGAGAAATCGAATGAAGCGAGGCCACCCCGCTTGGGTATCGGCTTGGCTTCATCGGTCCACTTGAATCGACCGGCCACCATCAGGTGGATCACCAAATAGAGATCATTCTCGAGATCGATCGAAACACGCTTCCCGATGCGATGAACGTTTGTCACACCCGAGCCGAAGACCGAATCGATCGGTGGGGCGAAGGTGCGGAGAAGCGAGAACGACGCGATGCGGACATTCGTGAGTGTTGCGCCGACGATACGCGGTGTAAGTGCGTGGATGTAGGCCTCGATCTCGGGAAGCTCAGGCATCGCTCACCGAAAGAGATCCTCAGACGGTGGACGAATCAGGTCAGCGACGCGGCCATCGCCGGAGAATTCAAGGCCACGGACGACCGCCGCGGGGACACCCGTCGCCTTCCCCATCACCAGGTCGGCTGCACCGGCAATCTCGTCGACAACGGCGACTTCGGTTACCTCGAGGGTGTTGCCGTGCGAATCGGTTGTACCGCGGAGATCGACGACAGACGGAAGCCCCGAAATGCCGATGGCGACATCGGTCAGACCCCGTCTCCAAGGTCGCCCGAAGGTGTCGGTGATCACGACGCCGAGTGATACGTTCGCCTGTCGTTCCATGAGAATTCTGATCCGATGCGCAGATCGGTCGGGATCCACCGGGAGGAGGATGGCATACCCGCGCTCGACGTTGGATCGGTCGACGGCAGCGTTCGCGCAGATGAAACCGTGTCTGGTCTGTGCAATGACCAGATCGCCGCGGCGACGGATGATGCTGACCGCCTCATCCTCGACCAGCTGTCGGTAGGTCGTCTCGTCCGGGATCTCGCGTATCTGTCCTTCTGCTTTCGAGACGATCTTGTGCGTGATGACAACGATGTCTCCGTCTTCAAAACCGATCTCACCTCCGGTGACTGCTTCGACGATCATGCCCGCGATGTCATCTCCGGGCGATATCTCGCCGATACCGGTGACGGGAAAGACGGTGAATGGGGACGGGTATTTCGTCATCGGGCCATGTACTCCAGGAGCATTGCGGCGAAGCGGGGCCCATTGTCTTCGTCGAGCCATGTATTCGCTGCGACGAGGTCGGTTTCTGAGGTGGCGGCGCGTGTGACATCGGCTCGGTCACCCGAATCGATGAACAGCACATCGATCAGGCCGTCGTAGGCCTCGAGGATGCCCTCGGTTCCCTCCGCAAGCCCGATCCCGGCCATCACGGCATCGGCAGGACCCTTCACGGGTTTGCCTGCGAAGAGCGGGCTGACCGCCGCGACCCTTGGGTGCGCTCCAATCAGCGCGGCGATTGGGTCGATCGCGAGAATCGGCCAAATGGAAAGCGGTGGATTCGAAGGAGCGATGACGACGATGTCGGCCGCGTCGATGGCTTCGATCACTCCAGGTGCAGGATCAGCTTCGACCGTCCCGTGAAAGGCGATCGCTGATACGGCGTCTGCATGTCCTCGGTCCACGAAGTAGGTCTGGAAGTCGAGCCATGAGCCGTCGTCAACCTGCACATGGGTCTCGATCGGATCGTCGCTTGCGGGTATGAGGGTCACATCGTCGATTCCGAACCGACTGGCAAGATCCG
Source organism: Armatimonadota bacterium (assembly GCA_008501565.1). Taxonomy (GTDB): domain Bacteria; phylum Actinomycetota; class Acidimicrobiia; order Spongiisociales; family UBA5794; genus UBA5794. The sequence goes on along the minus strand of QQUL01000009.1, from coordinate 160 downwards.
TCGTAATCGACGAGAGCCGTTCGCCGGCGGCCAGACGCGATGCCCGATGGGCACACAATGCAAAGTCCCTGTCCCCGAGTGTCATTGACGTGTCGACTCCGAGCTTTCCCATCTCCTCCATGACCGCAAGGGTGTCGCCTTCCCGTCCCCATCCTTGCAG
>QQUL01000339.1 GCA_008501565.1 Armatimonadota bacterium | reverse complement strand
CGGTGTGCTGGCCGTTGCCGTTGGTTTGATGGTCAGCTATCACTCCGCTACGTCGGGCTCGGCGACCATCGCCGTCGTTCCCATCGCCCTGTTCTTCATCGTGTTGGCCGGCAGGTCACTGAGGGAGCGATTCGTACGACCGTTGCCCGTCGCGTCACAGCCATGAACCGGGATGATGCGATCGCACAGATCGCAACGTCGGATGTGTGGGACGTTGTCGTCATCGGTGGAGGTGCGACCGGCCTCGGTGCTGCCGTTGAGGCATCGTCGCGGGGATATCGAACGCTGCTGCTGGAGCAGTCGGATTTTGCGAAGGGAACGTCGAGTCGGAGTACCAAGCTTGTTCACGGCGGTGTCCGCTACCTCAAGCAGGGCAACGTTTCTCTTGTTCTTGAGGCGTTGAAAGAGCGTGGCCGTCTGATCCACAATGCTCCTCACCTCGTCAAGAATCTTCCTTTCATCGTGCCGAGGTATGACTGGTGGGAGGGACCCTTCTACGGCGTTGGGCTTCGGGTCTACGACATGCTCGCTGGCAAGCTCGGGCTCGGTCCGTCTCGAAACCTTGATGTCGATGAGACGATTGATCTCATCCCGACCCTGGAACCGGAAGGGCTCCGTGGAGGAACCGTTTATCACGACGGTCAGTTCGACGATGCGAGGCTGGCCATCACCCTGGCCCGGACAGCGGTTGACCACGGAGGCGTGGTGGCAAACCACGTGCGTGTTGTCGGTTTGGTCAAGACATCTGGGCTCGTTTCGGGTGTGATCGCACAGGATGTTGAATCCGGTGTCGAGCACACGGTCATGGCGAGAGTCGTTGTCAACGCGACGGGTGTGTTTGTTGACGACATCATTGCGATGGATCAACCGGGAGCAAAGCCGATTCTCCGGCCGAGCCAGGGGGTGCATCTGGTTCTCCCGCGGTCTTTCCAGCCGGGTGAAGCGGCGATCATGGTTCCGAGGACCGACGATGGACGTGTGCTGTTCGCGGTGCCTTGGCTGGATCGCGTTGTCGTCGGCACCACGGATACACCGGTTGATACGACCTCTCTTGAACCGAGAGCACTTCCTGAGGAAATCGAGTTTCTGCTCACCCATGCCGCCCGATACCTCACGCATGACCCCGAGCCGGACGATGTCCTCAGTGTGTACGCAGGACTTCGGCCCCTCGTCAAGGTCGATAGCGAGGATCTGACATCGGAACTGTCTCGCGATCACACCGTCGTGATTGGGTCGTCCGGTCTCGTGACCGTGACAGGCGGCAAGTGGACGACCTATCGCAGAATGGGAGAGGATGTCATCGATCGAGCCATCGCTGTCGGGGAGCTTGAGGAGCGGCCCTCAGCGACCGAGTCGTTGCATCTCCACGGGTATATGGACGATCACGAGACGCTCGGCGAGGGTCTGTCGGAGTACGGGTCTGATGCATCCGCGATACGCGGCATCGTTACCGCCGATCCGAAACTCGGTGAGCGACTCCACCCCAATCTGCCGTACATCGAGGCTGAGATTGTGTGGGCGACCCGGTCCGAGATGGCGAGAACGGTTGAAGACGCTCTTGCCCGCCGAACCCGTGCACTGCTCCTCGACGCTAGGACTTCTGCCGAGATCGCCCCACGGGTAGCGGAGCTCATGGCCATCGAGCTCGGCAAGGATCAGACCTGGGAGACCGAACAGGTTGCGACGTATCGATCGTTGGCCGGCGAATACGTGTTGATCTAACCCGTCCTCCCTTCAGGGGGGACGGGCGAGTCTTCGAGCCAGGGGGGCGTGCGAGCCTGGGAGCCCCGTCTTCCAGCGGTATGAGACAAGCTCTACGTACTCTCGTGGTCGCAGGCTCCCCGGCCCCCCTACATCGTCGCTCCGCTCCTCTGTTGTCCCCCCTGAAGGGAGGACGGCGCTAGGTGAGGGTCGCCACCATGACGGCTTTGATGGTGTGGAGGCGGTTCTCGGCTTGGGGGAACACGATGCTTGCGTCGGATTCGAAGACCTCGTGGGTCACCTCAAGGCCGTCTGGCATCCCGGTGTGCTCCATCATCTGAGCCCCGACGACGGTGTTGGTGTCGTGGAACGCAGGAAGACAGTGCATGAACTTGGCATCGTCGTTTCCCGTGGCTGCCATCAGGTCGGTTGTCACCTGGTACGGCTTGAGCTTCGCAACACGCTCGGTCCACACGTCCTTCGTTTCGCCCATTGATACCCAGACGTCGGTGTGGACAAAATCAACGCCGGTGACGGCAGCGATCGGGTCGTCGGTCACGGTGATCGACCCCCCCGTAGTGGCAGCGATGTCCGCCGCGATGTCGAGGATGTCCTGGGGCGGTCCGAGATCCGATGGTCCTGCAAGTCGAAGATCACTGCCGAGAAGTGCCGCTGTGACGATGTGCGAGCGGGCCATGTTGAAGCGCAAATCGCCGAGGAATGCGTAGGACAGCTGGTTGTATGGCTTGTCTGAGGCTTCGTGCATGGTGAGGAAGTCGGCAAGCATCTGTGTGGGATGCCACTCGTCCGTGAGGCCGTTGTAGACGGGGACGCTCGCATATGCAGCGAGTTCCTCGATGTCGCTCTGACGCTTTCCCCTGTACTGGATGGCGTCGTACATGCGGCCAAGCACCCTGCCGGTATCCGCGATCGACTCCTTGTGGCCCATCTGGGAACTCGAGGGATCGAACATGGTCACATGCGCACCCTGATCGAATGCGGCAACCTCGAACGCGGCCCGGGTACGGGTCGACGTCTTCTCAAAGAGCAGCGCAACATTCTTGCCCGCAAGCCGGTGTGTCTCGGTGCCGTTCGCCTTTGCGGCCTTGAGCTCCTGCGACAGGTCAAGCAGATACACAAGTTCGTCCGGCGTGAAGTCGATCTCCTTGACGAATGAGCGCCCCGTCAGATTCACGGTCATCGTTGCGTGCTCCTCTCGGACGTGGAAGGCATATCAGGCGTCACGGTAGGTGATGCCCGTGGTCTCGGTGGTGACGATCGTCCCCGCAGCCCGATTGAGCATGTGCCCGACATCGCTCAGAGCACCAATGGCAGCAGGATTGCCGGTTGCGAGCGCGAATTCGCAGGCCGCCACAATCTTGGGCCCCATCGAACCCTCGGGAAAGTCATCCTGGACGGCGAGAAGCGCATCGGGGTGGGCGTGATCGATCGCACGCTGAGTCGAAAGCTTCCAGTCGAGGTAGACGCCGTCTGCGTCGGTAGCCATGACGAAGAAGTCGGCGTTGAGGCCGATGGAAAGGAGACCGCTTGCGTGGTCCTTGTCGATGACGGCCTCGACGCCCACGAGGCTCCCCTTGGCATCGAACATGGTTGGTATTCCACCACCACCTGCGCAAATCACGACAGCGCCGTGTTCAAGCATCCAACGGATTGGTCGCAGCTCGAAGATCCGCTTCGGCCGGGGCGAGGGGACGACGCGACGATACGCGTCGCCATCGGACATGAATGTCCAACCCCTCTTCTCCACAAGGGCGAGCGCCTGCTCTCGGTCGTAGAAGGGACCAATCGGTTTGGTCGGATTCTCAAACGCGGGATCGTTGGGGTCCACCTCGATCATCGTCAGAAGGGTTGCCAGTGGTCTCTCGACGGGGAGACGGTTTCCGAGCTCTTGCTCGACCATGTACCCGATCATGCCCTGCGTTTCGGCACCGAGAACGTCGAGCGATGACGGCGGGACACCCGGAACCGTTCCACCCTGGAGTGCGAGCAGACCGACCTGTGGACCATTCCCGTGCGAGACGACGAGCTCGTGTTCAAGAGCGATCGGTGCGAGTTGATCGCATGCGATACCGACGTTCTTTCTCTGGTTCTTGTCAGTCAGCTTCTGCCCGCGGCGAAGCAGTGCGTTTCCACCGAGGGCGACGACGACCCTCACCTGGACTGACCGACAAGCATGGGTGGCACGGTGGCGCGTGTGGCATTCATCGGCGCGAGGTTAGGGTGCAACGGTCTCGCTCGGGAGATGACTTGGGAGAAGACATGTCCGAATTCGGAGTTCATTCAGAGGTCGGTGATCTTAAGAAGGTCATCGTCCATCGTCCTGGTCTCGAAATGCGCAGGCTGACCCCGACCAATGCGGCCGAACTGCTGTTTGAGGACGTGATCTGGGCCAAGAAGGCGCGAAAGGAGCATGACGCGTTCGTTGAGCTGATGCGCAGCGACTTCGACATCAACGTCATGCACGTGCACAGCCTCCTTGAGGATGTCGTGTCGGATCCAGAAGGCAGGGCGTACATCCTGGATCGGAAAATCGTTCCGGACGAAGTCGGTGTTCTGGGAGCCGATGAGCTCCGCGCATGGATGGACGAACTTGACCCAGAGACCCTCGTTCGTCATCTGATCGGTGGTTTGACCGTCGGCGAGATGCCGAAGGGATTCGGTGTGTCCGCGTCCAAAGCGTGGGGGGAGAACGAGTTCGCGATACCTCCGCTTCCCAACCAGCTGTTCACGAGGGACAGCTCTTGCTGGATCTACGGCGGTGTCACGCTCAATCCCATGTTCTGGCCGGCTCGCAGAAAGGAAACCCTTCACCTTGCAGCGATCTACAAATACCATCCCGAGTTCAAGGGCGGTGACTTCAAGATCTGGTGGGGTGATCCACCCGAGCGTGACCGCGGGAATGCGATGCTCGAGGGCGGGGATGTCATGCCGATCGGGAAGGGCATCGTTCTGATCGGGATGGGAGAGCGGACCACATATCAGGCTGTGGGTCAGGTAGCCAAGACGCTGTTCGATGAGGGTGCAGCGGAGCGGGTAATAGCGGCGAAGATGCCGGCGGACAGAGCCTCGATGCACCTCGACACCGTGTTCACCTTCTGCGATGTTGATCTTGTGACGGTCTACCAACCCGTCATCGATTCGATCCAGGCAATCAGCTACTACCCGTCAGATTCCGGTCTCGATGTCGTTGTCGAAAAGGAGGGCTGGCTTGACGTGGTCGAGAAGGCTCTGGGTCTTTCGAAGTTGCGGGCCGTCCAAACCGGTGGTGAC
>QQUL01000155.1 GCA_008501565.1 Armatimonadota bacterium | reverse complement strand
TCGTCACCGAAGGGAGTACCGTGCCAACCGGCGAACGAGGGATGCCATGTCGGAGAGAGATGCGGTCAACATGCCGGACGGCAAGGATCTGCTGCGCGGCATGGGCTGGGTGTCGCTTCCGTTCTCATGCCTTGGGCTCACGCGGCGAACAGGCGAGACCAAAGGGAACAGCATCTGGTCATGGATGATCCTCATTCCGTGGTCATCAGACGGAAAACCGTGGATCGATGGCACAGAGATCGTCCCTGCCTCGACCAAGACCGCGGCCGAAGAACGCGAACAGATCATCGCCAAGATGCGGGAACTCCTCGATGATCGATATGGCGAAACGGTCGCCCATCGGGCCGTCGACGACTTCATTGCCGAGATCCAGGACGAGACATGAGTCGCGCGATCACAGCCCTCCTCGCCGTCGCCGTGGCGGTAAGCGTTGCCTCCTGCTCCAACGTCCTGGAGCTGAGCGTCGGTGACTGCTTCCAGGATTGGGAGGGCGCAACTCAACTTGCCACCCAGCAGGTCGAAGGTGTTGAGACAGTCGATTGCGACGTTCCTCACGACAACGAGGTCTATGCCCTTGTCGAGATGACGGAAGCATCGTTCCCTGGCGCCGAGGCCGTTGAGACACGGGCCTATGAGTCCTGCCTCGAGCGGTTCGACTCGTTCGTCGGAACACCGTACGCCGATTCGCGCCTCGACTTCGGCGCCTTGTTCCCCACCGATGCGTCGTGGGACCAGGGCGATCGAACGATCATTTGCTTCGTCTACGACGTCGAATTCCTGCGGCTGACAGGATCCATGGAGGACTCGGGCATCTAGTGCTGTGTCCTAGGCGGCTGGTTCCGATCGCCTGGCAAATCGTGAGACCGACAGCTCGTTGAAGATCGCCGCGAGAACGAAGGCAGCCGTCAATGCGACGAGTGGCCAGAGATACGATCCGAACGCATCCCTTCCAACACCGATCAGGGTCGGAGCAACCCCACCCGCAACCGCGGCGGCGGACCATTGCTTTCCCATCACAGAACCGAAGTCCTCACCTGCGAACCAATCATTCATGATGACCGGTCGGAGCGGGAGGGTGAACCCGAAGAAGATTCCGAAGATCACAAAGTGCGCAACCATCACAGCAGTGGGGGTCCCGATGATGGCAAAGACCATCGCACCGGCCACCCCGACAACGGTCCAGGTCAGAATCGTTGTTGCCGCGACATGATGTGCCAACCGCGGAGCGACATATCTCCCCGGGAATGTCAATACACCTGAGATCCCAGCCAGAAGGGCGACCAAGGCCACATCGAATCCCTGCTCCTCGAACACGGCCACGCGGTGGAACAGCATGCTGTTCACCGATGCAAACAGCAGCACGACGGCGAGAGTCTGCAAGCCAAGGCGTCGATCCTCGACAAATCGTCTCCATTTGACCGGCCGCGGGGGTTCGGGACGATCCGTGGACGGCTTGTCCCTTGGAAGGAACCCGATCGAGACGATCAATGCCGCGACGAGGATCGCGACGCCGTAGGCGAAGGTGGTCTGCCTCCAACCGAAATGCTCGACGGCATACCCGGTCAGTGGAAGGAACACGGGACCCGCAAGACCTCCGATCACTACCAGGAGGGCGATGGCGTGGTTGCGCTTGTTCGCTCCCACCCACAGTCCGACGGCGACGAATGCAGGTTCATACAGCGTCATCGCCTGTGCGGGTCCGAGCAGTACCCAAAACGAAAGAACGACGATCCAGCCGATGTTGGTGAGCGAAACGATCGAGAGGGCCAAGAACGCAAGCACCGCACCGAGGATCATCAGACCACGCACGGCGTGGTGGTCCGCCCATCGACCCACCCGTGGAGCCACCAGCCCGGCAATCACCACCGACCCGCCGAACGCCAGGGACAGGAGGGAGATGGAGAACTCGCCTCCAGCTGCGTCCTCCGTGAGCAGCACCGACATCGCATACAGTTCGACACCGAAGGCGATGAATACAAAGGCGGCGATGGCGACGACGGTGCCGCGCGGATATCGATCAGGCATCCAACGAGCCTAGGTCGGAAGTCTGACGTCAGAAGTCTGATGACCGATGACCGATGACCGAAGTCAAGAGTTCAGCAGCTGAACTCCACGAAGTCAGACACCTTTGAGGTACGCGGCTATGACGTCCGTTGTTGCTTGATAGCCAAGGACCGAGTTCTGGGGTTCGAACCCGATTTCCGTGTTGATCCCGAGCATGGCATCGTTTGACTTGGCGTTCTCGGTCTTGATCCGAACCGCCCCTGGCCAGCGTTCAACGCCCCGAAGAATTGCTGCGGCCTTGATCCACTTGCCAAGGGCATGCCCCCGGTGATCCCGGTGAACCATCGTCAGCGTGGTCTGCATCGTGTCCGGGTCCGAGAAGCGGTACAGCAATTCGCTGAATCCGACAAGTTCACCGGATTCGATGTGGCGTGCGACTACGGTGATGAACTCCATCACGTTCTTCGCCTTGGCTATCCAGTCACGGACATCATCTGCCGATGTCGCAAATGGCTCCATGTCGAGGTCCTCCATCGGCATGTCCTCGTCCGCCATGACGAACAGCTCGGCAATCGCGCCGTAGCACTCTTCGGGGTAGTCGTCCTCCCAGATGAGGACCTCGTATCCCGGAGCGCGACTCGGTCCCTCGGAACGCCACCGTTCGAGCATTCCGAAATCGAGAGCATCGACATCGACGATGTTGATGTGCTCGCGAATCCCGATCTCGGCATGGACAGCTTCAGAGAACGCCACCCCAGCCGGCATCGACTCAAATGTGTCGATCGTCAGCACGGTCCGCCCATCAGCGACCGCTATGTCGTGGGCTTTGGAAAGCAGAGTCTTACCCACACCTGACCGGCGATGCCCGGGATCCACAAGCAGCTGCAGCCATTGCAGATGGGCGTTTGAGCCATCGGTGAAGTGGGCGGGAATGACAAGGCCGACCACTGCCCCATCCGAATCCGTGGCGACGAAATGCCACACCGTCATCGTCGGTCGATCTGCCCGCGATCGATAGTCCGCAACCGTCACGGGACGGTGGTGAGGGTTCAGTTCCTTCCACACCGTGTTGTACAGCGGCAGCATCAGTTCAGCGTCTTCATCGCTTGTCAACGGGAAAATCTCGCGCAGGACGTGTTCGGTCATCAGGGGTACCTCAACAGGAAGGCACTAAACCATAGCGGGCCATACTTGCGGCATGCACCTGATTTCCCTTGACAATGTCGACAAGGCGTACCCCGAGACGCTTGTCCTGGAGGGTGCGTCTATGGCGATCTCTGCGGGGCAGCGCATCGGGCTGATCGGCCAGAACGGATCTGGGAAATCGACGCTGCTTGGAATCGTCGATGGAACGGTGGAGCCAGACGCGGGCGACATCGTGCGTGCGTCCGGTCTGCGAATCGCTTCGCTTCCTCAGGATCCGCAGTATCCGTCCGGGTCCACCGTCGAAGATGTGGTGTCCTTCAGCCGTGAAGCGATCTCGCTCTCTGACAGACTCGGGCTCAAGGAGCCAACCAAGCTCACCGCCGAGTTGAGTGGTGGCCAACGCAAACGTCTCGCCCTCTCGGTTGCCCTCGCAACCGAGTGTGACCTTCTCATTCTCGATGAGCCGACGAACCATCTCGATGTTGACACGATCGACTGGCTTGAGGACTACATCGCAACACTCACATCGACGCTGATCCTCGTCACGCACGACCGATACCTCCTGGACCGGGTCGTCGACACCATTGTTGAGGTGTACGACCACCGGCTCTATCCGCACCGGGGAACGTACGGGCAGTACCTCGAGGCGAGAGCAACAAGGGAGGCCATCGAGAACGCAAATACGAAGAGGCTCAAGCAGCGGATCAAGACAGAGCTCGCTTGGCTCAGAAAGAGCCCCAAGGCACGCACATCGAAGTCTCGCCAACGTACGACGCGGGCAACCGAAGTCGTGGACGCCGGCCTGCCGCGGCAGCGTCCGGAACTCGTCATGACGTTCCCACCTCGGCGGATCGGATCGAAGGTCGTCAACCTGCACAACGTGGGCAAGGAATATGACGGACAGGTGGTACTCAAGGGAATCACGCATCTCCTCGCTCCCGACGCACGCGTTGGCATCGTCGGGCCGAACGGTGCTGGCAAGACAACGCTCCTCGCCCTCATGGCGCAAAGGATCACGCCCAACACCGGAAAGGTTGTGATGGGCTCAACCATTGTTCCGGGTTGGTACGGACAGGAACCCTCGCCGATACCTCCTGCGACCCGGTTGATCGATGCGGTCCGAAACCAAGCAGAGGAAGTCGAGATCACGGACCGCAAGACGGCGACGGCAGCGAAACTCCTTGAGATGTCCCAGTTCACACACGAACAACAGCATTCAACCGTCGCCGATCTTTCCGGCGGCGAACGACGCCGCCTTGAACTCCTGCTCGTCCTGATGGGAACGCCAAACCTGCTACTTCTCGACGAGCCGACGAACGATCTTGACCTCGACACGCTGCACGCCCTCGAGGAGTACCTCGATGACTGGCAAGGCGCGATGGTCGTTGCAAGCCATGACCGATATTTCCTCGACCGCGTCTGCCACGACATCTTCTCAATCCAGCCCGACGGGACCGTGCAACACCATCCCGGTGGATGGTCGGCGTATTGGGCCGATCGACAGGAACGCACCGATGTGCCAACCAATCGAACGACGACGACCAAGACCCGTCCGAAAGCACCGCGCACCAAGCTGACCTTCAACGATCAGCGGGAATTGAAGGCGCTGACTTCACAGATCCCCAAGCTCGAAGCTGCGCGTTCACGGCTCGAGCGCGAGCTCGCCGAAGCGGGGGCAGACATCGATGAGGTCAGCCGACTCGGCGCCGAACTTGCCGATGTCATCGCCACGCTCGACTCGGCAGAAACCCGCTGGCTCGAATTGACCGAAAGGGCCGAGGAACTCGCACAGAGGTAAGCGGACCGTAGTCGGGCATGGGTCACCGGAAGTCGGTCGTCGGTCA
>QQUL01000331.1 GCA_008501565.1 Armatimonadota bacterium | reverse complement strand
TCTCCACGATCTCGGGATTTGCCATCACGAAAGGGCCCTCACCGATATCTGCAACGAAGAACCGCTTCGAGATGCCGATCTGCGGGGCGGCGAGTCCAACCCCTGGTGCGTCATACATCGTTGCAAACATGTCATCGGCGAGCTTCCTCAGAGCCTCTCCGAACTCGGTGACATCGGATGCCTGCATCGAAAGCACCGGATCGGGAAACGTTCGTATCGGGTAGATCGCCATGCGCAGAAGGGTAACCCAGATAGAGAAACCGAACAGGTCGGTTTTCCTCTTCGGTATCCGACATTCTCCCTGTGATGTCTACAAATCGATCGGATCGGCGTCGACGCGGACCTTTGCTCCCCTTGCCCGTAGAAGTCCAACAGTCGAGCGAAGAGCCACCCGCGCATTGTCGAGGTTGTCTCCCTGGATCAGCCACCGTTCACGGTCCTTCATCGGTGCCGGTCCACGAACCGTTGCTAGGTCGGTGAGTGCCTCACGCAGCAACTCGTCCACTCCTTCCGACTCATCGACCTCCAGAGCTATCAGTTCGCCGTATGGTGGGAATGCGGCTGCTTTCCTGAGCGAAGCCTCGTCGGCGAGGAACCGGTCCGCTCGACCGGCAACGAGCGCCGCAACCACCCGTGAAGTCTTGGCTCCCGTTTGGACAATCATCCGGTGTCCGTCTCCACGAGTCACCAGTTGTGCGGTGCGTGCCAGCAGCCGAAGAGCATCCTCGCTCGCTCGGTAGTGGGGTGCGCCCGCCATGCCGTCCGTATCGACGACAACCGCGAGCCCGACGGGCCCACTTTCGATGAGGTCTCGTTCAGATCCCACCGTGATGAGTGCATCGTCGCTGGCGGTTCCAACGGCACCGTCCCCTGCGAAAGCGCCGATCTCGTTGACGACCCTGCCGATCCCCGCGCCGACAGGAGCGAAGCGGTCGGCCCCACAGGCAGCACACCGACCCAGCCGTGCCCCGCATCTGCGGCAGGTCTCAGCGTCGGAGGCGACAGTCTCGCACGATCGACACAGCCGAACCGCGGAACACTGGGTACAAAGAAAGGCCGGTGCATACCCCCGTGCACCCACAAGTACGAATGAAGGCGTTCGGGAGCCGACCATGATCGAGAGCGCCTGCCGCGTACGCTGGGTCAGCAACGCCGGTCCGGGTGGATCCTCGCTTCGATCCGAGACCTCGACCACGGGCCACCATCGGCCGGCGGGACGGTCCACCTGCACTCCAAACGAGATTGCTTCAAGCGTCGGCACAGGTCCGACGAACGCAAGGGCCGCACGTTCGATCTGATGTCGCTGAAAGGCGATCTCGCGAACATGGAGCGTCGGAGTCGACGGGGACTTCATGACCCTCCTCCCCTCCTCCACGATGATCCAACTGCCCCCGCCGGCGAGTTTCCACAGAATGATCTCACGGGTTCCGACAAGGATGGTGTTTGGGTCCTGGGATGCTGCTGCCCACGATGCCGTGACTTCCCTCGCCGGCATCGACGAGGTCGCAACGGACACGCGACCCGGATAGTGTCGCTCGAGATGTCGGGCAAGGGACTGTGCCTCTACAGCGGATGGGACAACGATGGCCTGTGCACCGGGTGCCTCCTTGCCAGCAACGGCTCGCCGCACGACGTCATGGTGTGGTGCAGCGCTGACCGTGTATGTGATCTGATCGCTCGTTCCAGAAGTCTCGCTCTGTGTGTCCTGCACATCGGTCGTGGGGGCCACCAGGCGGGGTGCATTCGGTGGTGATGTTCGTTTGAGCACGGTGGACAGTGGGGCGACGTAGTGCGTGGCCGCCCAACGACATACGTCAAGCAATGATGCGTCAAACACCGGCGCTGCACCTGTCACGGAGTCAACTGTGAGTAGCTTTCGCCCGGTAGGGGCCGGAAATGTCGCAGTGACATATCCCGCGAGCCGCCTGCCCGAAACACGAACCCGAACTTTCGAGCCCAGGACTGCTGGCATTCCTTCAGGAATCAGGTAGGTGAATCCGTCGTCGACGGCGAACGATGGGATCTCAGGAACGACCTGGCACGCGTGCCCGATGGAAGACGACACCCGGGTCAGCCCGCCCCCCGCAGGATGTGCACTTCCTCCCACAACGCCTTCGCTACATCATCCTTGTCCAGCAGCGGCAGACCCTTGGATGTCCCGTCCGAATAGAAGAAGGTCACCTCGTTCGTGTCGGATCCGAATCCGGATCCGTCGGATGTCACATCGTTGGCAACCAGTAGATCGACGCCTTTCCGTTTCGCTTTCGCTGCGGCGTCTTCGAGCGTCCCGGTTTCAGCGGCGAATCCGACCAGAAATGGTCGGTTCGGAGACTCATGTACTCCTTGGAGAACGTCGGGTGTGGGAACCAATTGGATGCTCGGAAGGCCAGACGTTCGCTTGATCTTGGTGGTATCGGCCTTTTCCGGTTTGAAGTCGGCGACCGCGGCGGCCATCACCGCGACATCACAGGTATCGAGTCTTGACCAGACAGCCTCGGCCATCTCGTCCGCGGATTCGACGCGAACCGCGACGACACCGCTGATGTCGGGATCGTCAGCAGCGGTGACGAGTGTGACGGACGCTCCCTGTGCGGCTGCCACGCGGGCAATGGCGTTGCCCATCTTGCCGCTTGATCGATTGCCGATGAAGCGAACCGGATCGATTGCCTCGCGGGTGCCGCCTGCAGTCACGATCACATGCACTCCGGCGAGCGGTCCACTTGCGACCACCCGGGTGATCGTTTCGATGATCGTGTCGGGATCGGCCAGCCTTCCGATGCCGACGTCACCTCCGGCAAGTTCCCCCGACTCCGGACGGACTATCTCGTAGCCCCGTGATGCAAGGGTGGTCAGGTTCTCCTGGGTCGCGTCGTGTTCCCACATCTCGGTGTGCATGGCAGGTGCGACGACAACCGGACACGTGGATGCCAATACTGTTGCGACCAGGGCGTTCGACGATTCGCCCGACGCCAGCTTTGCCAACGTTGCGGCAGTTGCGGGTGCGACCACGATGACATCGGCCCACGAGGCGAGTGTCGTATGGGGTGATGGATCATCGCCACCGAAGAGGTTGACAATCGGATCAAATCCGGTCAACGCAGCGAAGGTTGCTTCACCGATGAATCTCGTCGCCGTTGGCGTCATGACGACCCGTACGGAGGCGCCTTGTTCGGTGAGTCGCCGCGCGATGTACGCAGCCTTGTAGGCGGCGACTCCCCCCGTGATGCCGAGGACGATCCGTCGCCCGGCGAGCACGGTCTATTCCTCGATCGGTGCGACCACGACCTTGTCCTCGTAGATCTCCTCGAGCGCAATCGAAAGGGGCTTGCGCGACATCGAGTGGACCTGAGGCGGAACGTAGCCACCAACGCCTGCACCGAGTTCGTGGAAGTACGCGTTGATCTGGCGAGCGCGTCGTGACGACAGGATCACGAGCCCAAAGCGCGACTTCGTCTTCTCGACGAGTGCACCAATGGGTGGTTCAAGCATCATGATGGGCTCCTGTTCGCACGGGGTCAGCGGATGTCCACCCAGCCTATGGCTGATCGGGGACTTTGTTGAGTATACCGATGACTTCCGTGATGGCGTCAGCGAGATCGTCGTTGACCACGACATGATCGTAGAGGGTGTCGGCTTCAGCCATCTGCAACCCGGCAACCCCCAATCGACGCTCGACATCGGCTTGGGATGTGTCACCGCGACGCTTCAGGCGTCGGGCAAGGTCCTCAATCCCCGGAGGACGAACGAACACCATGAGTGCCTCCGGATACGCAGCCCTGATCTGCTTCGCCCCCTCGTTCTCAATGTCAAGAATGACATCGATACCGGCATCGATCAGTGCCAACACGGCGTCACGAGGCGTCCCGTAGAGATTCCCGCCATATTCGGCCCATTCGAGAATGTCGCCGCCGTCGCGGCGCGCGATGAACTCGTCCCGCGTCAGGAATGCGTAGTCGCTGCCTTCAACCTCGCCGGGTCGTGGCTCCCGGGTGGTCGCCGAGACGGAGAAGCGGGCATCGGTTCGTGCAAGGACAGCGTCCACGATGCTCGATTTACCGACTCCTGAGGGACCTGAGATGACGATGAGCCTGCCCTTAGGAGAAGCGTTCAAGAAGCTCCTTGGTCTGTCTGGGGGTCATGCCGCGCAGTGTACGGTTCTCCGCGATGCCGATCTCCTCAAGCAGCCGGATGGTTGTGATCTTCCCCATGCCCGGCATCGCTCCGACGATTGCCTTCACACGGGTGCCTGCCACCAGGTCATCTTCCGCTGCGCGATCAAGGACGTCGGCAAATGTCAGGCTTCCTGTTTGGAGCAGTGCCTTGATTTCTGCACGGGTTCTTCGCGCCAGCTGTGCGCGTTCAAGGGCCGCGGCACGTTGTTCGTCTGTCATCTCCGGGAGCACAGGTTCTCCTCTCCTGGTGGCCATCGTATCAAGCGGATCCGGACGCGTCGGTGATATCCCGCAGTATCAACTCGGCGGCCTTTGCGGGGTCGCTCGCTGTGGTGATCGGTCGCCCGATGACGAGCATGTCGGCGCCCCGTGCGATTGCCTCTTCGGGAGTCGCGACACGGGATTGGTCATCGTCGACGGCTTCAGGCCGGATACCTGGCGTGACGCGCAGCAAATCGGGCGCGGTCTGGCGCACGACATTCAGCTCCTCCGGGGAGCACACGATCCCTTCACATCCCGCCGCAGCCGCGACCTTCGACATCTTGCCGACGAGCTGACCGGGGGTTCTCTGGATGCCGAGCCGCTGAAGGTCACCTGCCGACAGCGATGTGAGAACGGAGACACCGAGGATCCCTGCAGCCGCCATTCCAGAACCCTTCCCGAGACCCGATACCGCGGCTTCAAGCATCTCTTGTCCTCCCGAAATGTGGGACGTGACCCAGCGGGCACCGTGGTTGCCGAGGCGCTCGGCTGCACGTTCGACCTGACTCGGGATGTCATGGAGTTTGGCGTCGGCGAACACGGGACGATCGAGCCGCCCGAGGCCGTCGATGGTGCCGGGGC
>QQUL01000161.1 GCA_008501565.1 Armatimonadota bacterium | reverse complement strand
GATCATCCGCCTCTGCGACATCGACCGGCATGTCCAGCACCTCAAAGACACGCTCGAACGACACGAGCGATGTCGTGAATTCGACCCGTGCGGTCGAAAGGGCTGACAGCGGCCCATAGAGGGAGCCAAGATACGCACTGAGTGCCACGATCGTACCGATCGTCAAGCCACCGTTGATGACGAGATACGCCCCCAGCCAGAACACCAGCGCCGTCCCGATTGCAGAAACGACGCCCAGAGCCATGAAGAACCAGCGTCCGATGGTCGCCTGTCTGACACCAAGGTCGCGCACCTCACCGGCGTACTCGGTGAATCGGTCATCTTCATGAGTGGCCCGTCCAAACAGCTTCACCAACAGCGCACCCGACACGGAGAGCGTCTCCTGCATCACCGAGTTCATGTTTGCGTTCGATTCCATCTGCTCGCGGCGGATGATGCGAAGACGCCCGCCGACCTTGCGCGACGCAACAATGAACAGGGGAAGGATCAGCAGCGACAGCAATGTCAGACGCCACTCGAGCTTGAGCATGACGACGAGGGTCGCCACAACCGTGAAGATGTTCGCTGCGAGCGTGACGAATGTGCTCGTCACAGCTTGCTGGGCTCCGACAACGTCGGAATTCAACCGTGACATCAGCTCGCCCGTCTTCGTGTTCGTGAAGAACCCGAGCGACATGCCTTGCAAGTGCGTGAAGAGCTGTCGGCGGAGATCGAAGATGATCCCTTCACCCATCGAGGCGCTCGCCCAGCGTTGTGCCACTCCGACAGCACCGTTGATGAGCGGCACGGCGATCATCCCGAGACCGAGCCACGTCACGAGGGTCAGATCCTCATCGGGAATCGCCCTGTCGATCAAACCACGCATGAGGAGTGGCGGCAGGAGTGATAGCCCGGAGATGATCACAATGGTGACGACAACGACGACGAGCTCGAGCCGATACCCGGTCGCATACCCCAGGACGCGCTTGAGCAGGGCTCTGTCAACCTTGGGCTTGGGTTGTTTCTCGTCGTGCTTGAGGTACGCACCCCACCCTCTGTGCATCAGGACACCAGATCCGATAGGGGCTGCGCCGATTCGGCTATCTCCATACACAGCTGCTGTGAAATCTCCGTTCGACAGAACAACTCGTAGCGCATGTCCGTGTCGGTCCAACCGAGGCTGATCCCGTCGGGAACCACGATCGGTGAAATCTCACCGCCGCCCGCAGACGTTCCACTCGACGCGACCCCAACTCGTAGGACGCCGATCCGTCCTGTGTCTGACTGATACGGCTCGGTTGTCCACAGGCCGAACGCTGCGGACGTGTTGGGATCGAGCGTTTCGGTCACTTCGTCATACACAAGTTGACTGGTCACCCATCGCACCTGTTCTGGCACCAGTGAAGGGAACTTCAGGGTCGGAAGGGCATCGGCGATCTCAGCACGCGACGACTGAACGAATCGACTGTTCCCTATCCGAGTGTCCCACACGTCCGCGATCACCTGAGCTGGTTCTCCTCGATGCTGAGGATTCTTCTGATCGTTGTACCACACGACGTCTGCGGCCCCCACGGCTGCTTCACCCGACAGACCTGCATCAACAGACGGAAGGGCAACGGTGGTCGTCGTGGGGCCCTGGACAAAGAGGCGCGTGCGCTCACCTGCACCGTCAAGCACGCCGGCCTCACCGCATGCGGCGGCAAGGATCCCAACGAAGAGGAGCAGTAGAACGCGTTTCACACATCAAGGATGGCATGGAATCCATCCAACCGACATCACCTCTACCCTGCCGCGGGATGACCAACGACGCCCTTTCCGTACTCTCGAACGCTCTGTCAGGTGACGGTCCACTCGACACGGCAACATCTCGCTCGATCCTCCAGGCAGTTGGACGCGGGGAGATGGGCGAGACATTCGAGATCGGAACGTCGTCACGCGTTGTTGCATTCGGGAAACACGACACGACCTCGGCATCGTTCGGCGAGGCAGTACAGGTGGCTGTCGATCACGGTTTCCAGCCAACGATTCGAATCGCCGGTGGCCGCGCGGCTGTGTTCCACGAAACGACCCTTCGGTTCGGTTGGACACGGGCCGTGGACGATCCTGCAACGACGATGCACGATGGTTTTCGCCAGATATCGACGATGGTCATCGATACCCTTGCGACCTTCGGAATCCACGGAGTCGTCGGAGAAATCCCCGGCGAGTACTGCCCGGGCTCCTACAGCGTGCACATCGCAGGACGCAAGGTGATGGGGGTCGGCCAGCGCCTCATTCGCAACGCGGCTCACGTCGGCGGGGTCGTTGTGATGGCGAACAGCGAAGCGATCAACGATGTTCTCGTTCCGATCTATTCACTCCTCGACCTCGATCTTGACCCGTCGGTAACCGGTTCGGTGGCTGACGCTCTCCCCATCGCGGTTGAGGACTTCGCCGATGCCTTCGTCGCCAAGGTTGCACGGGAAAGACCCACCATGGAGATAGCTCTGTCCGACACCGTGCGTGAAGACGCAATCAGATTTCGTCCGGACCACGATCCCCGGCCTTCGTCGTTGGCATCCGGCAGCGCCGAGACTTGCACTCCCAATCGATACGATCAAGACTCACGATCATGAACATCCTCGTCGTCAATGGCCCAAACCTGAATCTCCTGGGTACCAGAGAACCCGAGATCTATGGGCACGAAACCCTCACCGATCTCGAAGCACAATGGTCGGCGCATGCGAGCCTCCTCGGGATTGCTGTGGACTCATTCCAGTCCAACCATGAGGGGGCGATCATCGATGCGATCCACGCGGCTCGTGACACAACCGATGGCATCGTGCTCAACGCGGGCGCACTGACCCACTACAGCCTCGCCCTCGCCGATGCCCTTGTCGCGGTCGACATCCCGTATGTCGAGGTTCACATTTCCAACATCTACGAGCGTGAGGAATGGAGACACCATTCGGTGTTGTCCGAGCACGCCACAGCGGTCATCGTAGGGCGTGGAACGACCGGCTACCTCGACGCTATCTCACATCTCCACACGATGCTCGGCGGGCTCAGCTGACCAACGCCTGAATCCGGCGGAGACCCTCGGCGAGGTCATCGTCGGAGAGCGCAAATGAGAAACGGGCATATCCGGGGGCACCAAATGCCTCACCGGGTACGAACGCGACCTTTGCCTGATCCAGCACGATCGAGGCAAGCTCCAGCGAGGTTGTGGCCACCTGTCCCCCGATTTCCCTTCCGAGCAGGCCCGTCACATTCGGGAACGTGTAGAACGCCCCACCCGGCTCCTGACAGGTGACACCGTCGATCGCGGTAAGCATCTCGACCATGGTCTTGCGTCTTCGATCAAAGGCGACACGCATGGTTTCCGCTGCCTCCAAGGATCCGGTGACCGCCTCGAGTGCCGCCGCCTGGGCCACGTTGTTGACGTTCGATGAGAGATGGGACTGAATGCGGCCGGCGGCCGAAGCTACTTCTTGCGGGGCGATCAGCCATCCAACCCGCCACCCCGTCATGGCGTACGTCTTGGCAACACCGTTGACGATCACGCACCGTTCGGCGATCTCAGGAACCTCAACCGGCATCGAGGTGCAGATGGAATCGCCATAGACCAGATGCTCGTAGATCTCGTCGGTCATCACCCAGATCCCCCGATCAGCGGCCCACTTGCCGACCGCTGCAACCTGCTCGCGGGTGTACACCGAACCGGTCGGATTCGACGGACTCACAAAGATCAACATCTTCGTGCGTTCCGTGGTTGCGGCCTCAAGCTGATCGACCGTGACGGTAAAGTTCGTTGATTCCTCGGTCGGAACCAGGACGGGTACGCCCCCGGCAAGGGCGACAGCTTCGGGGTATGTGACCCAGTACGGCGACGGCAGAAGTACCTCGTCGCCGGGATCAATGAGTGCCTGACAAGTGAGATAGACACCCTGCTTGCCGCCGTTGGTGATGATCACCTGTGAGGCGGTCGCTTCAAACCCTGAGTCCCTCCGTGTCTTGGCTGCCACTGCCTCCCGAAGCTTGGGTTGTCCCGCCGCGGGTGAGTAGTGGTGCGAAGCAGGATCCGAGGCAGCCCGAATCGCTGCCTCAACGATTGGCGGTGGTGTCGGGAAATCCGGCTCCCCTGCCCCATAGCCGATGACCGACTCTCCCTGGGCCTTCAGCTCGTTCGCACGATTGGTGATCGCCATGGTTGCCGATGGCTGCACGGCCCTCGCTCGCTGCGATACTGACTCGGTCACCGACGATTCGCCTTGTTCCACTGCCACTACGCTCCTGCCAGTCGGTCAATGTGGTCTCCGAGCGGAACGATAGGCATGTCAGAGAATCCCCCATTCATCTTCCCATCCGTCACCATCCCGTCCGATCTGCTTCCCCGCGACGGGCGATTCGGATCTGGGCCGTCGAAGGTGGTGAAGGAGTTCGTCACCGATCTTGCCGGCACGGGATCGGCCTTCCTCGGAACCAGTCACCGCCGCGACGCGGTCAAGTCGGTCGTTGGCAGCATCAGGAGCGGCCTAGCTGCCTTCTACGATCTTCCCGACGGGTATGAGGTCGTGCTTGGCGTCGGGGGTGCAACGGCATTCTGGGATGCTGCAGTGTTCGGTCTCATCGAGGAACGTTCGGCGCACTTTGTCTGCGGCGAGTTCTCCCACAAGTTCGCAGCGTCTGTCCGAAACGCACCCCACCTTGACGAGCCGATCATTTTCGAAGCTCCTCCCGGGGACGCACCAACGCCTGTTCCAGTCGACGGTGTCGACGTCGCTTCGTTCATCCACAACGAGACCAGCACGGGGGTGACCGCATCGTTCGAACGGCTCTCTGATGCCCTTGTAGTTGTCGATGGGACCTCGGCGGCCGGTGCCATCCCCTTCGATGTGACCAGTGTCGACGCCTATTACTTCTCTCCCCAGAAGGCGCTCGGTTCCGAGGGTGGCCTGTGGCTTGCACTCGTGTCACCAGCGGCGCTCGATCGAGTCGAAAGCCTGGCCCGATCGTCCCGTTGGATTCCCCCGTTCCTTTCCCTTGCGACCGCCGTCGACAACTCAAGG
>QQUL01000144.1 GCA_008501565.1 Armatimonadota bacterium | reverse complement strand
CCGGTCATTGAGTAGTGGGTTGCACCCTCGGGTGATGTTCGTTTTTGCGATCGCGTCGATGTCTGCACGGTGAACCGAGCTCTCGTCGTCGCGGAAACTGCCTTGGTAGGGGTACGGGAGGCCCTGTGTGGAGCATGCGTAGGTCGGATACTCGAACCAACTCGTGACCTGCATGCCGGAGAGCCGGCTGTTCCCGGCAAGCACACGGAGGGAGTTGCCGGACAACACAACAAGATCATGTCGTCCGTCGCCGTCGAAGTCGGTACCGGAGATGTCCGTGAACCCGCTCTCGGAGACGGGGATCGATTCGCTGCTCCCGAACGAGGATGCTCCGTCGATGATGGCCGATCCGCTATCTCCAATTGCGACGATGTCGGGAATCTGATCGAGGTTTCGGTCGACAGCCGTGAATCGGAGTGAGGCGTCACCCCCGAATGATCCCGTTGCGAGAGCGGTCGAGAAGCGATCGGCGCCGCTCCGTACTTCGACTGACCAGCCGGAACTGGTGTTCCGCAGGATGTAGAGATCGCTCCAACCGTCGACGTTGTGGTCGGCGGCAAGGTACGCATCGCCGGGCTCGGCAGGCACAGAAACCTCTTCTGTTTCTTCAAAGTCGCCGTAGCGAATGAACGCGGTAACGGACAACCCGTCAGAGTCATCGATGACCCATAGGTCTTGGGCCCCATCCCTGTCCCAATCGCCGGGTATCGCCACCCTTCCGCTCGCGATCGTGGGAGATACATATCTGGAGACGGAACATGCCTGGAAACCTGTCGATGAGCGCAGTACGTCTATGACGGTCGCCGACGCGGTCCGATTGACGTTGATGACATCAATCGCCCCGTCGTTGTCGCCGTCCATGAGCAGTCTGAATCGGGTGTCTGCAAGCTGACCGGGGACGGTGTCGGTGTGCATCGACCGAGAGAAGTTCTCGGCGGACGTCAGCGGTTGGTACGACGCCGGGAGATCGGTGATCCCGGGCGTGAACAAAGGGCCACGCCAGTTGTAGTGCATCGCGTCCTTCACGCTGATCCAGTACCCGCCCCAACAGAAGCCGGCGTCACTCCAGGCGTCAACGAACCAAGATGGCATGTCTGTGATCAGCGATCCCGTCCTGTACGGGTTCGTCACTGAGTTCACGTCGATGGCATTGCCAAACGAGTGCTGGGACACCCGATATCTCCCACTGATGGTCCTGGCCGTGTACCCGTACGTATACCGATCGGTGATGCGGTAGGAATAGCCATTTGCGGCAGCCTCGGCGAGGTTCGACTCGACCTCGGAAAGTGCAGGAATGAGCCGCTTGTGGAGCCGGAGTGACTCGCCGTTCGACATCGGAACGTCCCACCATCTGAGGGAATCCCACACCTGACCGATCGTTCGCCCGAAGTAATCGGCGTGCGGACCTCGCAGAACGGTCGAAGAAGGTAGCGAACCCGATCGCTCGACCTTCGGGCCCCGCATCCATGGAGAACCGCACCCATCGGATTCGTTGAAAGATGGCCAGCCCTCCCCTTCACCTCCGACCGCACCCGCGGGTGCAGGCATGACGAGGACGCCGCCGAGGATTACGGCAGCAGCGAACCCTCGAGCGACAATGCGAAACCGAGCCATGGTGGATGATGCTACGGCCATACCTCTCATCATCGGCGGATTTGCCGCATTGCCTAAGCGAACGTTGCCGTGATCGCGGCAGCGCCCGGTCCCCACGGGAAATGTCAGAACTCGATACCGCTCGGAACAGCGCCATCGGCCCGGAGAAAGTGGATCCGCCGCCCATGTCGGCAGACCTCACGTCAGACGCCGGAGGGACTCACACCGAGAGACCCGGCGAGCTGATTCGCTGCGGATCGAAGCTGCATCCCGAGGTGCGAAACGTGATCGTGATCAACCGCACCGTGATGCAGACGCGTGCGCACAAGTGATGCGAGTCCCCCCGGATCATCCGTGCGCACACACCAGTCTGTCGCGTCGATGCTCTTGACGAAATCGCGGACCTTCGGCTGGTACTCAATCGCTACGAACGGCGTGCCCATGGCTGCAGCGAGGATCGAACCGTGGAGCCGTTCCGACACGACGATGCGGGCCGACGCAATGACCTCAATCGCCTGCTCCACGTCTCTGTAGCCGTCGATGTAGTCGAAACGGGCGTCTCCGAGTTCCTTTGCGATACGAACGATTGCCCGATCGTCGGATGGGTGCGATGCGAGGATCACCGGCCTGAGGCCCTCTTCTTCTGCGACCCGAACGGCCTCGGCAAACGCCTTCACGGTTGCTTCGTCTGAACCGCCGATCAACCGACCGTCTGTCCACATCGGGCAGAAGACTGCCGAGTCGACGCGTTCGACGTCGCGGCGGTTGAGTCCGAATGCCAAATCACCGACGACCGACGCGGGACCGTGCCAACCCCAGGACCGCAGCGATGCGACCGAATCGGGACCACGGAGACCGACCAGTTCACACGAATCGAGGAACGGAAGCCATTGCTCCAAGGTCTCCGTTTCGCCCCAGTACTCGAAGGACCGTACGCCGGTTCCCAGAACCGCCCTTCGAGCTCGTGGATGATCCACCCGTCGTACCCGCTCGAGGTAGTAACCATCTGCGTTGAGCAACGTTCCACCACCAAGGACAACGAGGTCTGCTTCCGGGACATGAGGCTCCACGCGTGCCCATGGCATGACTTCGCGCGCCGCGAGCAACATCGCCTCATCCCCAAGGTTGTTGTTGCCGGTGAAACCGACATAGGAGATCAGAGGACGATCGTCGATCATCTCAGTCGCGTCGCCGGTGCGTTCACCCGTCTGCCGCCTTTTCAGGCTCCTCCGTACGGCCCTGGAAAGCTCGCCGGCACCTATGTCCGGAATATCGGAAATCGTGGGTGACGCACCTTTGACCTCGGCTTGTTCCGGAACGGTGACGAGGTCGGTGACAATCAATCTTGATCTGGCGCGGGCGTCGAGCGACGCAAACGCATCCCTCGGCCGAGACAGTATCTCGCGGTCCATGGCGAGATCCCGCCGCTTGACGAAGGCGAACAATGGAATCCCACCGTTGAGTTCAGCGTCTGCCTCTTCAATTGAGGCCAGGGAAAGACACCGGCCAGCGTCCGACTTGTAGCCAACGCGAACGAGCGCCGTTCGGGGTTCATCAGACAACTGGAGGCATCGACCCGGCAACGTGCGTGGTACGAGGACCGTGTCCGCAACCAGACAGAGGAACTCGCCACGTGCGTTCACAACCGCTTCTTCAAACGATCCGACGAGAACGAACCGCGGCGCACCGTCTGCCAATGCTTGGTATCGCTCTGCAACCTCTCCGGAGGTGATGAGAATGACCTCGGCGTCAGCCAATTGATCGTCTGCAATCCGCCGGAGCGTCCGCTCGACCGATTCGTGAGATGAGCCAGACACGACCCATGACACTTTCGGCACCGTGTATCGAGATCCTTGGTACTTCCGATAGAACCTGTGGGGCACGCGATCAGCGACAAGCGGAAGCACTCGCTTCCTCGATGCGGAACGGCCCTCGGATCCGGCCTCCAAATCGAGATGCCGCTGGTGGAGCACAACGGTTTCATCGTTTGGCACGATGAAACAACCGCTGTTCCACAGGCGCCATCCGAGCTCGGTGTCCTCTCCACCCCACGCACGGAACGCTGTATCGAAGCCACCGACTTCTTCGAACCGGATCCTGCGTACGGACATGAGCCCCGATAGGACCGCTCGATACGCCTCATCCCCGAGCTGGAGCCGCTGGGTGCGCCGGTAGAAGATGCGCCGCCAATCGTCTGGAGCCGTGGGCTCTTCAGGTCGATCCTTGTCCGGCGCTGCTTCCTCAAGAAGCCCATCAAACGATGCCATGACTTCATCAACCGTGACCTGCCTCTCGATGTGGTGGCGGGAAGCAGAAACAACGAGATTGTCCGCCCGTCGATGCAGCGCCAGATGCCCAGCCACGAACCCCGGACTCGGGACACAGTCGGCGTCGATGAAGACGAGGACATCGTTCGAGGCTTCGGCAGCACCCGCGTTGCGTGCACGCCCAGCGCCCCGTCCGTCGCGATCCTGACGCAGGTATCGGATGTCGAGTCGATCCTCCCAACGATCCACGACCGCACCCACATCCTCCTCGGAACCATCGTCCACAACGATCACCTCGAAGGGCGAGTCGGTGTCCTGGACGCTGAGGCCGGCAAGCACATTGTCGAGCAGTTCCGTGCGGTTGTACACAGGGATCACGACCGTGGCGAGTGCGGTTTCGATCTCGGGCATGGTGAAGACGGCGCGGTAGTCGTTTTCGGGTGCGATCAGGCTTGCCACGGAGTTCCTCTCACGATGTACCCGGGAACCTCGAAGTCGAACACAACAACATCGTCCTCCAGCGATTCCACGAAATGGCGTTCACCCGCGGAGAGCATCGACCGCACGGTGGAGGAAATCCCCGGGTCGCAGATTACATATCGGTGAGCAAGTCGCACCAGATCGTGTGCCAAACCACTGTTTTCGGTCACGATCACTGCATCGACCGATATCTGACGCCCCACGATCTCGGCATGGCTCCACACCACATACGACGTCGGCGTCCACCTCTCACGATCAGTCTCGGCACAGGCGATCGAGTCGATCTCGGCGAATCGTTCGACAGCTCGCACCAGGTTCGGACGCGCGGGTTGGACGGCGACTGGGCGCTTGTCCACGTCCAGGAGAATCCGGAGGAGGTCGTCCACCCTGTGGTCGTAGGTATGCACTCCCAACGCCCGCTCCGTTCCCGCGGCTGCGACGGCGCCCATCGCACGGTCGATTCGAATGGAAGCGGCCGGGTTCTCCGAATCGAGGCTCAGGATCTCCGTTCCAAGCTCAAAGAGCTGATCGATCCCTGGGGCAGGATCGGTGACCAGCGCCGCTCCGCTCCCCACGGCCTCGAACACCCGCATCGTGATCGGTCGGTGAAGTGAACCGCCCTCGTCAACAACGACCTTGGACCGCCCATAGGTCGTGAACACATCTTCAGGGGGAATACCACCCGTGAAGGCAGTGCGACCGGATCCGAAGCGATTCGCCAGTTGCCGCGCC
>QQUL01000077.1 GCA_008501565.1 Armatimonadota bacterium | reverse complement strand
CAAGGTTGCTCGGTAGCGTCCACGGGGTGGTCGTCCAGATGAGAAGTTCATCTCCCGGTTCGACGGCGCCCTTGCCATCGACCACGGGAAGCGAAACCGTGATTGCTGGATCATCGACATCTCGGTAGTCGAGGTTTGCTTCGAAGTTCGAAAGGGGTGTTGTCGCTCCGTATGAGTAGGGAAGGACCTTGAGGTCCTGGTACACCAGGCCGCGTTCCCATAGTTGTCCGAACACCCACCAGACGCTTTCCATGAAGTCGACGTCCATGGTCTTGTAGTCGTCGTCGAAGTCCACCCATCGTCCGATACGTGCCGTGATGTCGTACCACTCTTCCGTCGTGGTGTTGACCATGACGCGACATGCCTCGTTGAACGCATCGACGCCGAGGTTCTTGATCTCCAGTGGACCCGAGACTCCAAGCTGTTTCTCGACTTCCATCTCGACCGGCAGTCCGTGAGTGTCCCACCCGAATCTGCGTTCGACGTGGTAGCCGCGCATTGTCCAGTAGCGCGGAACGATGTCCTTGACGACGCCTTGGAGAATGTGGCCGTAGTGCGGTGAACCCGTGGCAAATGGAGGGCCGTCGTAGAAGGTGTATTCGGGAGCGTCGGCCCGGAGGTCGATTGAGGTCTTGAACGCGCCGGTCGATTCCCAGAAGTCCAGAATCCGACGATCGAGTTCGGGGAAGTCTGCGGGGCCAACCTGGGGGAAGGTCGTACTGGATGTCACGGTCGTATTCCTTGTCTCGTCACCTCTCGGTGCCGGGACGGGGGAACCGCGGTACCACCCGGCTTGCTGGCGATGCCAGCCGCTTCATTGGCCCGTGCGTGGGCGATCCGATGGGGTCTAATAGTGAACCAGACGGCTCACGTTCTTCCCACAGCTCAGAGGTGATCTCCGCGTGCGAGCGGTCCTCGTCAATGCTTTCGGAGAGCTTACAGCGGAGGGGCTCACAGCTTTCAGCTTTCGGCTTTCAGCGTCAGCAAATTGCGGACGGTGTCGGGGGAGGCACCTGTGAGCGCGATCGTCTTTTCCCGGTGACCGGCACCGGCTACCACTTCAGCGCCGCTGGCACCGGTTGCATCACGGAGCAAAGCGCAGACGGCTTTGTTGGCCTTGCCGCGCTCGGGAGGGGCTGTGACACGGATCTTGATTCGGTCACCGTGGGGACCCACGATCTCGGTGCGAGAAGCATTCGGCACCACAAGCACCCGTACCTCGACGCCATCGGCAACAGCACGAACGCGATCAGGTATCTCCATACGGCAACTGTACGACCTCCATAGTGCTCGCATCGCTCGCGCTCCTCTGCCTTTAGCTTTTGGCTCCTAGCTCCCAGCGAGAACCCGATACGGTCATCGGTCATCGGTCATCGGTCGTTTGACGTCTGACGTCTGTCGTCTGTCGTCTGACATCGGATATCAGATTCCCGACTTCTGTCCTCCACAATTCGTGGTTCCGTGCTACCTTTGCGGCTCCGGGGAGGTTGTATGGCCAGACAACTTGCAGCATCGACGTTGAAACGGCTCGGCAAGAGGCTTGAAGAGGAACGGGTTCGGCTTGAGCGGATCATATCTGAGCATGACGAGGCCCGGGAAGATGTGAGGCTCGCTGAGGGTTCTGCTGACAGGAATGCCGATCCCGACAATGTGGACGGCGGAGCGATCGCAGTTGCACTTGAAATGGACCTTACGATGGTCCAGAACGCGCGAGATCTTTTGATCCGTGTGCGACATGCCCAGGATCGCATGGAGAAAGGCCTGTACGGAACATGCGAGATAACGGGACAGCCGATACCGATCGCACGGTTGGAAGCACTTCCGTACGCGACGACGACGGTGGAAGCAGCAAACCGTATCTGAACGTCAGGCAACTGGCGGCCCTTGTCGCCGTTGTGGTCGTCATCGCGGATCAACTCACGAAGGCATGGGCCCAATCCGCGCTCGCGGATGGTCCGATCGTCCTCATTCAGGATTTCCTCCAACTACGACTCACCTACAACACCGGTGCCGCATTCTCGATGTTCTCGACGGGTGGTCCGTTGATAGCGGTCGTTGCGGTCGGTGTGGTCGTGATGATCATGTTTGTGCTGACCGATACGTCGCGACGCGGCGAGGCGATCGCTCTCGGCATGGTCCTTGGCGGTTCTCTGGGCAATCTGATCGACCGCATAGCGAGAGGCGATGGGTTTCTCGACGGCGCCGTCATTGATTTCATCGATTTCGACTTCTTTGCGACATTCAACGTTGCTGACATGGGGATCACACTGGGGGTGGGTTTGCTGCTCTTGGTCACCTTCCTCCACCGGCCATGACCCGACGCACCATTGAGGTGCCCGAGGGCCACGACGGCGATCGCGCCGACAAAACGATTGCCACCATGCTCGGAATCTCACGTCGCGTGGCCAAATCGATCATTGACTCCGGAGATGCGACCATCGGTGGGAATCCTGTCGGCGCATCCGATCGGCTCCACACAGGAGACGTCGTCGAGGCTGTCATGCCACCTCCCGAGGTGCCACTCGAAGCGGATGCGACCGTCGAGTTTTCCATTGCGTACGAGGACCCATCGATCATCGTCATTGACAAGCCTGTCGGGTTGGTCGTCCACCCCGGCTCGGGTCGGACTACTGGCACCCTCGCACACGGACTCCTTGCGAGATACCCCGAATTGGAGGGCGTGGGCCAGAAGGATCGTTGGGGCATCGTCCACCGGCTCGACCGCGACACATCTGGCCTCATGGTCGTAGCCCGCACCGAGAAGGCATACGAGACGCTTACGGAGATGATGCGGTCACGGCTGATCAAGCGCCGATACCTCACCCTCGTTCGGGGTGTTTTCACCAATACGACCGGGACCATCGATGCTCCGATCA
Source organism: Armatimonadota bacterium (assembly GCA_008501565.1). GTDB lineage: Bacteria > Actinomycetota > Acidimicrobiia > Spongiisociales > UBA5794 > UBA5794. The sequence goes on along the minus strand of QQUL01000077.1, from coordinate 2,207 downwards.
GTCGCAATATCGCAAATCGCACACGGATGCGCGTTGCAAAGGAAGGACGTCCGGCCATTACTCACTACCGGAGGCTCGCCACCTGGGATCACCGTGAGGTGTCTCTTCTTTCGGTCGTTCTCGAAACCGGACGAACGCATCAGATCAGGGTTCACATGCGGTCGATCGATCATCCGATCGTGGGCGACCCGGCGTACGGCAGGACAGGCATCGCCGGAGATCCTGGTCGTCCGTGGCTCCATGCGCGTCAGCTCAGCCTCACCCATCCTCTGTCAGGCGAGGCGATTGATGTCGTTTCGCCCCTTCCGAACGATCTATCGGATAGCCTTGCAACGCTTGGTGATCCCGACCACGGGGATCTTGCCGACGTCGATGGAGAAGACTTGTGAGCGTCTACTACGAACGTCTGTCCAATCTCGATGCATCGTTTCTCGCCCTCGAGACCCGCGAGACGCACATGCACGTGGGTGCCGTTGCCCTCTTCGGACCCGGCCCTACGACAGAGTCCAAGGGCGTTGACATCGATCTCATTCGTCGGATGATCGAATCCCGTCTCGATCTGATACCACGGTATCGCCAGCGACTCGCGACCGTTCCGATCGAGGGTGCTCCGGTGTGGGTCGACGACGAACACTTCCACCTTGACTATCACGTGCGCCATGTCGCACTGCCACATCCCGGAACGGATGAACAACTCAAGGCGCTGGCCGGTCGGTTGATGTCCCAGCAACTCGATCACTCGAAGCCGCTGTGGGAACTCAATGTGGTCGAGGGGCTGGAGAACGGCGGGTTTGCGATCATCACCAAGATCCACCATTGCATGATTGACGGGATGTCGGGGATCGATCTGATGGCAGTGATCCTGGACTTCTCGGATACTGTCGAGATCTCGGAAGCGGCTCCTTGGAAGGCACGACCGGCACCGAACGGAACCGAACTCGCCGTGCGGGAGGTTGCCCGTTCGATTTCGTCATTTGTCGCGAGTCTCAGCGATCTCACGGGACTGTCGACCGAGATCGGAGCCACGGTCGAGGAGTGGAAACACAAACTGAGGGCATCGTTCGCGTCGCTCAGCTCCGGATGGTTGACACCCACGGGGCGAACGGCCCTGAACGGCCCCATCGGTCCGGGAAGGTCGTTCGAATGGCTGGACCTCCCGCTGCCGGACATCAAGAGGATCAAGTCCGACCACCGTGTGACGGTGAACGACGTGATGCTCGCCATCGTGGCGGGCGGTGTTCGGGCTTATCTGCTGTCCGAGGGTGGGATGAGCGAGGAGGAGCTCGTCGAAACCGAATTCCGAATCATGGCCCCTGTGTCGGTGCGAACGAAGGACGAACGAGGGACCATGGGCAACAGGGTTGCAATGTGGCTTCTCACGCTTCCGATCGGTGAACCGGATCCCTCGAAACGGCTGTTCGCCGTGCATGAGACAACGAAGGTGCTGAAGGAGACTGATCAAGCCCTCGGTGCATCCACCCTTGTTGCAACGGCAACTGGTGCGCCATCACCGTTGGTATCGCTTGCGGCCAGGCTGGCATCCCGCGCCAGACCGTTCAACATGACGGTCACGAATGTTCCTGGGCCCCAGTTTCCGCTGTACATGGCGGGTTCTCCGATGGTCGCGACGTATCCGTTGGTGCCCCTGTGGCAGAGCCACGGGGTCGGCATCGCCATGTTCTCCCTCATGGGGAGGGTCTTCATCGGTCTCAACACTGACCGGGACCTGATCCGGGATCCAAAGCTGATTGCTCAGGCTCTTGCGGGGGCATTCGAAGAACTGGCAGCTGCGGAACCCGACAAACCGACGACCGATGACCGATGACCGATGACCGAAGTCAATCGTTCAGGAATCAGCGGAGGTTTCGTGCGAGGTGTGATGCGGGTCGGGATTGTTGCCACCTTGCTTCTCGCAGCCTGCGCAGGAGAAGTCGAGCCATCTAATTTGACCATCGTGGATCCGACATCGACGACCTTCGCTGCTACGACAACACTTGAGACGCCCACCACGACGTCCGGAGTCTTCGTTGTTGAACCGTGTGGTGTGACCGTTCCCGGTGAGGGAACTGCTCCCGGCGAGACACGTACCGATGGGTGCGGGGTTGCACAGGTATGGGTTCCGGCAGAAAGTTTCGTCCAGGGAACGGCGGACACCACGGGTCTCGAACCTCCGGCATGGGCCGAACCTGAGCTGGCAAGCGAACAGC
>QQUL01000100.1 GCA_008501565.1 Armatimonadota bacterium | reverse complement strand
CCGACCGGAGTGGATCAGTCCGACGGTTTCAACCACCGGTGCACACCGTGTGGTCGACACTGAGTTCTACGGGCACGACCAAAGGGTTGAGATCGAACTTGCCGAGAGCGCCGACAAAGTCGAGGCGCTCGTGTCGTCACTCCACGCCATCCACGTCGGCGACACCGTCGACCTCGAGATTCTCGACGCGGTTGTCTACCCGAAGGCCTGATGACGGGCTCAACGGCGGCACCCAATTGTCCGGTACCCGGTCCTCAGCCACCAGCCGCTCTGGAAGCAGAGCAAGTGGAATCTCATCACCACGGCGGGTCTCGACGAAACCTACGATCCATGCGCCGATGCCCCATACGAGAGCGATGACGTAGAGGATCCCGCCGACGACTGGGATCAGCCAGATTCCGGCACGCCACAGGACTGCACCGACTGTGAACGCAGCAAGGATGCCGCCCTTCTTCCACAGCACGCGGTTTCCGAGAGCCGCGACCGCAGGTACGGGTCCAACGACGAGCGACGCCACCATTGCCATGGCAAGCATGATCGCAAGAGGAAGTCCCACGAGCGTGGCAGCGAGGACGACGACTGCGATCGGAGCCACGACGACCGCCACCAGTCCGTAGAGGAAGCTCCGGATTGGCTTTGTCACCACGGCGCCGGTGGCTCGACTTGAGGATCCACGCAACACGAACAGCACGACAAGACCTGACAACAGGAATCCAAGGAAGCCAACCAGGTTGGCGATCGTGAGGATCACCCCGTAGACGAAGTTGCTCTGGGAGGGAAGTCGGGTCGTCGTTCCCAGTATCTCGGCACCGGCATCAATCGAGGCTCCGGTCGGTGACCGGTACAGGACGTCACCATCCACTACGGCACTCGGACCAGCCTCGAAGCGCTGTGTCGCGACGTCGATGTCTCCACCGACACTCCCGTCGATGACGGTCCTGATCATCCGTCCCCGCACGTCGCGCCCGACGTCCCCTTCAATCCGCACGACGCCACCGAACGCCATGACATCGCGGGCGACCATGCCTGACTCCTCGATGACCACCGATGCAGCCGACGCGAACATGTCGAACCCGACTTGGCCACTGACCGTGACGCTGCGTGCCGCGCCGCGAAGGGATCCACCGATCCTGGCTCCGTCGCTGATCGTCACGGATCCGGATGAGAACACTTGGACACTGCCTGTTACTTCGCCGTTGATGACGAGATCTCCGGTGAAGATCGTCAGGTCACCGTCGATGACGCCGTCGACAACGCCACGCAGCGATGTGACATACACGTCCTCGGCAATCGGATCGTTTTCGGCAACAACGAAGATGTTCGTCGTGACGAGCGATCCGACGAACGGTGCGAGGACACCGAGAAGTCCGATGAGAGCCAACCCGTAGAACGGGAGGCTAGAACGGGAACGCGTTTCTGACGACATCAAGGAGTGGCCACGGTACAACACCAAAGACGAACGTGACGCCAGCGGAGATGATCACGGCAAACCGCGCATTCATCGAAACCTCGATTCTGTCGCGTCCGTCATCATCCTTCGAGAACATCGTGGCCACGATGCGCAGGTAGAACGCGAGGCCGATCACGGTGGTCAGCGTGCCGACGATGACGAGCCACAGGTAGCCGGCATCGTTGACGGCAACGAAGGCAAGGACCTTTCCGACGAATCCGGCGAAGAACGGCATCCCCGACATTCCGAGCATCAGAACCGTCATCAGCCATGCCATCTCGGGGTTTCGTGATGCGAGGCCCTTGAACGACGCGATCGGAGCTGATGCTGCTCCCGGTCCGGCAATGACGGAAACAACGGTGAACGCACCCACGATCATGAAGGCGTACGTCGCTAGATAGAACCACATCGCTTCGAGGCCTGCAGGGCCAGCCACGAGCGCCGTGAGAAGGTATCCGGCGTGGGCGACACCCGAGTAGGCGAGCATCCGTTTGATGTCGTCCTGCACGAGAGCCATCACCGTTCCCGCAACCATCGAGATGACCGCAACCACGGCGAGGATCGGTGCCCAGGTGTCGATCTGGCTGATCATGCCGCCGATGAAGATCCTTCCGAGGGCGGCAAATCCGGCAACCTTGACACCTGCTGCCATGAGTCCGACGGCACCCGAAGGTGCTCCCTGGTACACGTCGGGTGCCCACTGATGGAACGGTGCGGCCGAGACTTTGAACAGGAGCCCGACGAGCATGAGCGCAAGTCCCGCCAACAGGATGCCGGGCTGGGATACGAGCTCCGTGGAGAAAAAGTTCCGTATCGAGTTGGCTCCGTAGATCGTCAAAGATCCGGTGGCCGCAAAGGTCAGCGCAACGCCGTAGAGGAACAGCGCCGATGCGAGCGAACCCAGGAGGAAGTACTTGAGGGCCGACTCGTTGGACCCTTTCACCCTTCGCGTGAACCCGGCAAGCACATAGAAGGAGATCGAAGCCGTTTCGAGGCCAATGAAGATGACAACGAGGTTTGGGGTTGCCGTCATCATGTGAAGGCCAGCGACTCCCAGGAGCATCAGGGACGAGAACTCGGCAGCTCTCTTTCCGAGCTTCGCCTGAAGGTCCCACGATCCGAGGAAGGCAACGAATCCGACCGTGCCGAGGATCATCGCGGCGAGGGCGGAGAACCCGTCGAGGACCACCATCGGCGAGCGGACGAATGCAAGATCCTGGGTTGAGAAGAAGAGACCGCCGCCGGTTGATTCGACCTCGAGCCACTGCCACAGTCCGACAACAGCCGAGGTGGCGAATGCCAGACCGACCACCGGTCCCCATACCGCCCGATTTCGGTTTGCGACGACGGCTACGAGGAGCACCGCGAGCGCGCCGACAAGCAGCGTGACCTCAAACGCGACGGCGATGAATGATCCAGCCTGCATCAGCCGTCACCGCCTTCGTGGCTCGATTCCGCAGCGGCGTTCTGGTCGTCGAGATCAGCGATACGGCCGAACTGCGGGGCCTCGTAGCCCGTGGCCACCTCGATCCGTTCGATGATCGGTTCGACCGACGGCTGGATGCGATCCATCACCGGCTTGGGATAGACACCGAGGGCAACGATCAACACCACGAGCGGGACCATGAGCGCAATCTCGCGGAATCCGAGATCTTTGAGTCCCTCGATCTTGGGGTTGACCGGACCCATCCACATACGCTCGTACGCCCAGAGCAGGTACACCGCAGCAAGGATGACACCGAATCCAGCCGTGATCGCAAGGATCGGCAACGTGAGGTACGAGCCCACAAGGATCGTGAACTCTCCAACGAACCCCGAAAGGCCGGGAAGGCCGACAGATGCAAATACCGAGAACAGGAAGATGCCTCCGTACACCGGCATGACCTTGGCGAGCCCTCCGTAGTCGGCAATGGCTCTGGTGTGGGTGCGGTCGTAGATCATTCCGATCAGGAGGAACAGCGCACCGGTCGTGAGTCCGTGGCTGATCATCTGGAACACCGAGCCCTGGAGTGATTGACTCGTGAGCGCAAAGATCCCAAGCACGATGAATCCCATGTGGCTCACGGACGAATATGCCACGAGGCGTTTGATATCGGGCTGCACGATCGCCACGGCAGCTCCGTACACGATGCCGATCACGCCAAGCACCCCGAGGATCGGGGCAAGGTCGACGGCCGCATCGGGGAAGAGGGACAGGTTGAATCGCAGGAGACCGTACGTTCCCATTTTGAGCAGCACACCGGCAAGGATGACGGAACCCGCGGTTGGCGCTTCCGTGTGTGCGTCCGGGAGCCACGTGTGGAACGGGAACACCGGCACCTTGATTGCGAAGGCCAGACCGAACCCGATGAACAGCCACATCTGAGTTGTTTCGGGGATGTCCATGGCCAGCATCACACGCCAGTCGAACGAAGATGATGTACCAATCGCGTCTCCGGCGAGTACACCGAGAACGATGATGCCGACCAGAAGGAACGCCGATCCAACAGCCGTGAAGAGGACGAACTTCAACGCCGCGTACGCTCGTCGCTCAGAGCCCCACATCGAGATGAGGAGGTACATCGGTATCAGCACAATCTCAAAGAACGCAAAGAACATGATCAGATCCAGGGCGAGGAATACTCCAAGGAGCGCGCCCTCGAGAACCAACATCAGTGCCATGTAGGTCTTGACCTTGGACGTGATCGATCGCGAAGCTGCAATGGAGATCGGGAACAACAATGCGGTCAGAGCAACCATGAACATCGAGATGCCATCCATCGCGAGCGTCCACGAGATCCCGAATCGTTCAGAAAGCACATAGTGCTCGAAGAATTGGAACGCCGCGCCATCGACGGAGTACTCGACAACCAGATAGGTCGCCACTGCGAGCGGAGCAATGGAAACGCCGAGTGCCACGGGGAGGATCACCTCGGGTCGACGCTTCGGTAGCAGCGCGACAACCGCCGCACCAACGAACGGCAGCGCTATGAGGATCGACAGGATCGGCATCAGATACCTCCCCCAAAGATCACCATGGCAACGATCAGGGCAATGCCGCCGATCGTGAGAATCCCTGCGTACGCCCGGACCTTGCCACTTTGGACCGGCTTCAGCCCGGTGCCGACATCGCGCACGCCGATTGCGATCCCGTGGGCAACTCCGTCGATCACCTTTGCGTCGGTGTCGGCGGCAAGTTCGCATGCCCGCTTGCCCGGGGCGACGATCACCCTGCCGAAGAAGTCATCCACACCGAATCCGGCCAAAGCCCGATCCCACCAGCCGCCTTCATCGACCGGAAGCGGATCTCGGCTGTAGCGTCGCCACCCATAGATGATCCCACCAGTTGCGAGAACCAGCGTGATCGCTGCGAGCGTCCAGATCAAGGCGTCGTCGAGAGCTTCGGGATGGACAATGCCATGGAACGCTGGTTCGAGGAAGTGCTCGAACGCAAGCCGGAACGGTGTATTCACGAGACCGAAGAACACAGTGAATCCGGCGAGCACGATCAGTGGAATGGTCATCGTGCTGGGACTCTCGTGGGGATGAGTCCCGTCGTCCCATCGCGGCTTGCCCATGAACGTGAGGACGAACAGCCGTGTCATGTAGAAGGCTGTGAGCACAGCAACCAGCATGCCGTTCGCCCACAGGATGTACCACGCCCCACCCTGG
>QQUL01000269.1 GCA_008501565.1 Armatimonadota bacterium | reverse complement strand
GCGTGTTGCCGGGACGTATCACCATCTCAGCCGAGTCAAGATCCACGACGTGGGAAACACACTCAGTGCTGACCTCCAGCCTGGCGGAATACTGACCATCAACGATCGACAGTTCGATCTGTTCGAAGCCCACTGCCACACCCCGAGTGAACACACGATCCGAGGCACACCAGCCGATCTGGAGTTGCATCTCGTCCATCAGGACTCAGCAGGCAAAATCGCCGTCATCGGGCTTCTGTTTGATCGCGCACCGGGAACACACGCGGTCGATGTCCTGATAACACCTCCCCCAACGTCTGCCCCCCTCGACGAACCTCTCGGGATCAGACACCTTCTACCGGAGGGATCGCGACGATTCGTCTACACCGGAACGCGTACGACTCCTCCATTGACGCAGGGCGTGCAGTGGGTGGTGTATGAGGAGGTGCAGTCAGTAGGCGCCGACGCACTCGCCGCCTTCTCCGGTCGATATGGACCAAACAACCATCCCATCCAGCCTCTCAACGGCCGATCAGTTTCGCTGATCTAGCGAGAAGCTCCGGAACTAACATCAAAGGATGATCTCAACCAATCCTGTCGACGGCTCCGTCGTCGCGCGCTACGACCGAACCACGCCCGCCGACATTGCAAGCCACATCGCCATCGCGGACCGACTCCAGCGCGAATGGATGCAGACCGATCTCGGAACAAGGCGGATGCACATGCTTCGTCTGGCCGATGTCCTCGAGTCGCGAGTCGATGAGCTCGCGACACTGATGGCTCTCGAAATGGGAAAACCGGTCAACGAAGGCCGTGGCGAGGTGAAGAAATGCGCCTGGGCATGCCGCTACTACGCGGAGGAAGCCGAAGCGATTCTCGCCGACCTTCGCATCGACACCGAGCGTTCACAGAGCTATGTCGCCTATCGCCCCCTCGGTGTGATTCTTGCTGTGATGCCATGGAACTTTCCCCTGTGGCAGGTCATCCGGTTTGTTGCCCCTGCACTGATGGCTGGCAACGCCGGAATCCTCAAGCACGCCTCCAATGTGACTGGTTGTGCGTTGGCCATTGACGAGATGGTTGTCGCTGCCGGGTTTCCCGATGGTTTGTTCCGCACTGTCGTGGTTCCGAGTTCGGGTGTCAGCGAGATCATCGACAACCCACTGATCCGCGCCGTCACCTTGACAGGCTCAGACGCTGCTGGGCGGGCAGTTGCCGGACGCGCAGGATCGCAGCTCAAGAAGACGGTGCTCGAGCTTGGAGGCGCCGATCCGTACCTGATCCTTGAAGACGCCGACCTGGATCTCGCCGTCGAGATGTGTGCCACGTCAAGGCTCATCAACGGCGGGCAATCGTGCATCGCGGCAAAACGCTTCATCGTCCACGAGTCGATTGCTGACGAGTTCACTTCCCGACTCGCAGCGGCCATGGAGGCGTATCCCGTCGGGGATCCGACCGATGAGACAACACGGATCGGCCCCATGGCGAGGGTCGATCTACGGGACGAACTCCACGACCAGGTGCAGCGATCAATCCAGTTTGGTGCCCGCGTCGTCACCGGAGGAAAAGTCCGCGTCGGTCCGGGGGCGTTCTATCCCCCGACGGTTCTCGCAGACGTCAAGCCGCACATGCCGGTGTACTCCGAAGAGACCTTCGGTCCCGTTGCCACCGTCATCACCGTATCAAGCGAGGACGAAGCCATCGCCGTGGCAAACGACTCGCCCTTCGGCCTCGGAGCTGCCGTGTTCACCCGCGACGTGGCACGGGGTGAGCGGATAGCGCGCGACCGGATCGAGGCTGGCTCGGTCTTCGTCAATGCGTTCGTCGCATCGGATCCACGACTGCCCTTCGGTGGGATCAAGGACTCCGGCTACGGCAGAGAGCTCTCCCACATCGGCATGCACGAGTTCCTCAACCTCAAGACCGTTGTCGTCGCCTAAAGGCGCAGACGTCGCGTGACCTTCGGTCACGCCGTTCTTTGGGCTGTAGCCCACCGTCACGGTCGGTGTCATACCCTGGGTACGCGTCGAGGGTCAGAACTGCTGGTCGATGGTGGCAGGGTCGGTTGGCGGGAGCCGGTCTCTTCCAGCCCTGACGCCAATCACGGTGAACCCTGCGGCTGCCGTGCCTGACGCTGAGACAATCGCGAGGGCCGCAAGCGCGCCTCCGTCGACGAATCCACCCCCCATCGCTGGGCCAAGGGAGCGTCCAAGCGCCATGACGCCTTGGCCGTCGCCTGCGCGTTCGCCCGGCTCGAGGGAGCGATCGACGAGCATCTGGAGGACCCCGGGAACTCCGAGCCAGAAGGCGAAGCCCCACCACCACATGCCGACGTAGTAGAGCGGCACCGGCCCGAACACGGTTGCGATGGCAGCAAGCGAAATGGACGCAAGGAACCATCCGGGTTTGTCGTGTCGTGCAGCGAGCCGAGCTCCCATGAGACCGCCAAGAGCATTGAGACTGAACCCGATCGATGCGGCGAACGGCTCAAGATGGTGGATGTCGCGCGCGACGATCGTGAGGTTGAGGTACAAGCTCGAGCCGAAGAACGTGAGGGCGAACAGGACGACCAGGAGCACTCGATTCGACCTGGATTGCGAGATATGGCCGCGTGTGCGCTTCTTCCCGGACAGCGGCGCCAGGAACACGACCGCAGGGATCGTCGAGATTGCCAGCACGGCGTACACCGCCCGATCCCCATGCTCAGCAATCAGCGAGATGATCGGCGAAGCAACAAGCGCCGTGATCGGCCCCGTGGAAGCAATAGACGCCATCGAAGCCTTGTGCTTCATGGCGTTCGACCACGCAAGCCATGTCATGGTTCCGGCCGCTCCGCCCGCGACCACACGCAGACCGATCAGAACTGCGTATTCGCTCGGAAGCATGCTCAGCACGTTGACCACCAGAAGTATCAGGGCCGAAAGCCGCAGGATTCTGCCGTTTGGTCGAACCAAGCGTGGGAGGAGGAAGTTCGCAACAGCGAACGAACCGACCTGCGCTATCGCGATCGCTCCTGCAAGCCCTTCCGACACGCCGTAGCGGTCCGAGATCGGCTGCAGAAGGAACGGGGTCGCGGTGAAGAGCATCGTGACCGCGGCCGTGGCCGAAACCAACGCAACCGGAGCACCAGAGCGTCCGCCGTAGAGAACTCGTGAAGGGACATGCATGATTTGGACTTACGGCTTACGGCTCACAGCTCGCAGCCTACTGGGTGGAGCCATCTGTTCAGAGTGGCCGATTGGGTCGAACCGCTAGTATCGAAGGGTGCCACGAATTCTCATTGCAGATGATTCTCCAGCCATTCGGCTGCTTGTGAAACGACACCTCCAGACAGACGGTCACGAGGTCGTTGAAGCCGCCGATGGGCCTGAAGCACTGGAGCTCGGACGAAACGAATCCTTCGACCTCGCCATCCTCGACCAACTCATGCCGGGCCTCAAAGGAATCGACGTGCTCCAAACATGGCGTTCCGAGGGACGGGACTTCCCGGTGGTTCTCCTCTCCGGTGTCGATGACCACCATGCCGTCGTCAACTCTCTGAGTGAGGGAGCCGCGGACTACATTCGAAAGCCGTTCAGTCCGACCGAGCTCAAGGCTCGAATCGACCGGATTCTCGTCACACCTGCCTGAACACCCAACAACTCCTTTGATTCACTGATGTACCGGGCCCCCAAAACGGGGGAATGGGTCAACCGAACGGGGTACCGAACCGATACTTCACCTACATGAATGGTTCCCTCCTTTGGTGGTTGTTGATCGCGGTCGTTTCCGCCTTGGTTGCCACCGTCGTCTTGGTGATCATGAAGGTGATCCATCGGCTGTATCGGCGATGGCAGGGGGTCCGGTCGGCTCAGTACGTTGCGGTTGTCGGTGAAATGGTCAGCCGCAACATGCTGCCCAAACATCCCGCACCGGATTGGGCTCGTGACCCGCTGTTCCACAACGCGCTCGTCGAGTACCGCTTGTCGCTCGTCGGATCTGAGCGAGGATTCGTCGACGACTTGGTCGAGTATCTCGGCGTACCCGAGGTACTGCTTGGACGGATCGCGCGCAGGTTTCCACCAAGTGCCCGACTCGCTGCCGTGTCCACGTTCGTCGATCTGGCGACAGACAAGTATGTCGAGGATCTACGACGACTCCTCGGCGACGACAACAACCATGCTGCAATTCACGCCGCCAAGGGCCTCAGCCGCCTGCGCGACGTGGCGTCGGTGCCTGCAATCCTGGACCGTGCCGTCGATGCCTCCCCCTGGCACGCAGCTCGTCTCGCCGATGCGCTCGTTCAGTTCGGTCCCGAAGTCGGTCCCCCTGTGAAGGATTGGGTCGCACAGGCCGTAGCTGGTGACGATCCGCCGGTTTCGACCGTCGCCCTCGGTACGCGCATCCTGGGCCAGGTATCGGATGCGGAGGCAGAAGACCTGCTGTTGCTCTTGCTCACCTCGGACGAACCCGAGTGGCGAGTCACTGCAGCATCGGCATTGGGCTCCGCCGGAGGGGACAATGCCGTACTCGGATTGATCGACGCCCTCAACGATGAGCACTGGCCCGTTCGGGCTCGAGCAGCCAAATCCCTCGGAGAGCTTGCCGCATCCTCCGCTGCTGATCAGTTGCGATACCTGCTCAACGATCCGATGTGGTGGGTTCGCCAGAATGCCGCGGAGGCCATCGGGTGGCTCCCCGGCGGGACAGAGGTTCTCGTACGTGTGCTTTCTGGCGATGATCCCTACGCGGCGGATGCAGCACTGTATCAACTGACGATGCAGGGCGAGGTTGCTGAAGCGGCGAGGCGCTCACGAAGCGGAAGACAAACGGCAACCGACATCGACCTTCTCGCACATGTCGGAAATCTGCCAACGAATGCACAGTTCGCCCCAGAAGCGATGGCGAGTCTGGATCCCGTGACACCATGACGGGTTTCCTGGGCTTCGTGTCGCTGTTCTTTCTGGTGTTCTACATCGCGCTTCAGGTCATCATGACGCTCCTCGCCGCAGGTTCGCCGGTCTTTCTTCGCCGCGAACGGATTGTCGAACGGTTCGGACGCGATCACGACATGCTGGACTCGGATCCGGCGCCGCCAGTTTCGATCGTCATCCCCGCCCACAACGAGGCAATCCGAATCGTCGAATCAATACGGT
>QQUL01000152.1 GCA_008501565.1 Armatimonadota bacterium | reverse complement strand
CATTCGCGAGCGACTGGAGGCCGCACTGTATTCGCGCCTGAGGTCACGAACATCGGTGCTGATCGGCGACCCCGGCTCGATGCCACGACCTGAGGTCGGGAAGGCCAAGCGTGTCTTTGAGCAGATCGATGACAGCGATCCGCTGACCTGACATCGCAACCGCTTGCTCGCAGAGAGACTGCAAACAGAGATTGTGAAGTTTCTGAGTATGCAACTATTGTTGGAGCGCGCGACGGAGGGGAGCGCTCCAGCATGTATCAGCCCGAAATCGAGACAATGCCCAAAGGCGACAAGCGCCGCCTTCAGACTGCTCGACTTGTCGATCTTGTTGATCGATTGAAGGCGTCAGAGGTCCCGTATTGGCGGGAGAAGATGGCAGGAGTGGGGGAGATAGCTTCGATCGACGACATCACGAAGCTCCCTTTCACCGTCAAGTCCGAGATGCGAAACGCTTTTCCCTACGGGATGTTGACCGTTCCGGTCTCTGCATGCAACCGGGTGCATGCATCGTCGGGCACGTCAGGGAAACCGACGATCGTCGCATACACCAAGAACGACCTCGCCGTATTCAGTGAGGTCAACGCGAGGGTGCTCGGTTGTGCTGGGGCTCGTGCAAACGATGTCTTCCACAACGCACATGGATACGGGCTCTTCACCGGTGGTTTGGGACTCCACGGAGGTGCCGAGTTGTTCGGTGTCACCGTCGTCCCGGCGTCGGGTGGCAACACCGCCTTCCAGGTTGAGCTCCTGGCAGATCTCGGAGCCCGCGGCTTTTGCGCGACACCGTCGTTCTCACTCCTCCTCGCTGAGCGAGCCGAGGAAGCCGGGCTCATGGATCGGATCAAGGTCGAGTACGGCATCCACGGGGCCGAACCGTGGTCGGAGTCGATGCGCGCCAAGATCGAAGCAGCATGGGGGATCGACGCCCTTGACGTCTACGGCCTTTCCGAGATCATCGGCCCCGGGGTGGCGATGGAATCAGTGGAGGGAAAGGGAGCACCGTTCATCTTCGACGACCACTTCTATCCCGAAATCGTCGATCCAAAGACCGGCAACCCGGTCGAGGATGGCGTGTACGGGGAGTTGGTCATCACGACCCTCACCAAAGAGGCGCTTCCCGTTGTCCGGTACCGCACCGGGGACATCACGCGTTTGATCAATGAACCGGCAGCATGCGGTCGTACATTTCAGCGCATGGATCGGATCGCGGGTCGAGCCGATGACATGTTGATCATTCGCGGCATCAACGTGTTTCCATCAGAGATCGAGTCGATGATTCTCGCCGAGCCCGGGGTATCGGGCCAGTGGGCGATCGTGCTTGACAAGCGCGGGACGATGGTGGAAATGGTCGTTCGGTGTGAACTCGCCGGAGCCGAGAGCATGCCACAACGCGACAACATCCGGGCACGTCTCGAAACCGGACTTCATTCCCGTCTTCGCTCGCGAACCTCGGTGCTCGTTGGTGATCCGGGGTCGATGCCGAGATCCGAGGCCGGAAAGGCAAGGCGCGTCTTCGAGCAGATCGACGAGCGAGACCCCTTGATGGTCGGGTAGCGGACTCGGATTACGGATTACGGATTACCGACAGTCCCCTGCGCCCGCGCTGAAAGCTGTGAGCTGAAAGCTGAAAGCTCCATTACTCCAGGACGAACGTCAGCTTCATGTCGACGCGAAAGTGCTTGATCGTGCCGTCTTCGGCGAGTTCGACCTTGTGTTCAGAAATCCATGCGCCGCGTATACCTTCAACGGATTGCTGCGCCTTGGCGATTCCTTTTCGGATTGCATCCTCAAAGGATCCGGGGGAAGTTGATGTGATCTCGATCACCTTGGCAACTGACACGTGAGACGCTCCTTCTGGGTAGCTCCGTCTGTCCCTGAATCTACCCGTCTCGACCGTGCTGCGCCCACTCCGGGTACAGTTGGCTCCGGTCATGAACGGAGGGGCCGTGGCCCGGAAGAAGCGTCGGAACCGTATCGGCGACATCAGGACGATGAACCGTCTGTTTCCTGCCGCAGATGTCGCTGCTCGATCGGCCGGCGTACCGGTTGCCTGCGCCGAGCATCTCATCATCGCGGCGCTGGATCTTCCCGATGGGACGGCCAGGAGGGCGTTCATACGCGCCGGGGTCAACCCAGACGACTTCACCCGAATCATCAACGACATGCACGCATCGTCAGAGGGCAATGGGGGTAGTGTCGGACCCGAGGTGAAGGGGAGGGGACCGCTCAAGACGGAGGAATCTGCGCAGCGTGTGTTCAAGCAGGTCGTTGACATGGTCAGAACCGAACGAACCCAGCTCTACGGCGCGTACCTCATTCTCGTATCGGCAGAAACGGGCGAACCGACGCCCTGCAGCGCATTCGAGGCCATGGGTGTGACACCAGACCAGATGGCCGTGGCGGCGCGGGCTGAGATCGACGAGATGGTCAACGGATAGAGCGATCGGCGCAGAAGCCTCCCATTTGTAATCGAACATATGTTCGATTATGCTGCCCTTCCGGCGGAGGGCGTCACGCTGGTGAATCGAACAAGAGGACACCAGTCGTGGTTGCCAGCCTGCAGCAAGATACGTACCCAGGGTATGAACCCACCGTAGTGGTCGGCTACAGCCCAGAGAATGATGATCGGGGGATTCGTGAGGCTGAGGAGATCTTCTCACTCGGCCCCGGACAGGTTGCCGGCCTCTGCGGGATCCCGGGTTCCGGGCTGACCCGGCTCGGGCTGGCACTCCTTGCTCCCTATGCGAACAAGGGTTCCCTTGCCTGCATCGATGTTCGAGGATGGATGAGTCCCCCCGCTGCGTGGGAGATGGGGATCGAACCCGAGCAGCTGGTTGTCGTACGCAGCGGGGACATCATCACGTGGGGAAGGATTGTGGCAACTCTGCTTGATGGGGTTGGAGGTGTCTACGCCGAGGTCCCTCCGGGGGTCAAGGATGCAGCGCTACGCAAGCTTGTGGCCAAGGCACGCACGCAGCGCACACCACTGGTACTCCGTCCCGTGGTAGGTGAGCTCCCGAGCGGAATAGCCCATCTCCACCTCAAGGTCAGAGAAGTCGCCTGGTTTGGAACGGATGCTGGTCATGGGCGCCTCAGGATGAGGCGAACCCTCCTTGATGCATCAGGCAAGTCGACGCGGGGCATGGAACGAACAATTGAAGTAGAGGACGATGGAACGAACAATCTGCGTGTGGTATCCCACATGGGCACTCAGACGTCCAGACGTCTCGCTTGACCAGCCAGCCCAAGCGGTTGATGCAGCGAACAAGGTTGTTGCGCGCAACGAGCCAGCTGCAGCACTGGGGGTTGCAGTGGGGATGCAGCGCAGATCGGCTGAAGCGATCTGTCCGACCATCGTGACCGTCGTCAGCGATCCAACCGCCGACATGGCTCGGTTCGAACCGGTCGTTGCTGCAATCGAAGCGATCGTGCCACGGGTGGAGATTGCTTCGCCCGGACTCCTGTTCCTACCGATCGACGGGGCAGTTCGCTACTACGGGGGAGAAGCTCCGCTTGTTGAACGAGTATCCAAGGAGCTGTCCGAGTTTGGCGGCGACCATCGCATCGGGTTGGCTGCAGGCCCGTTCGCATCGCAGCAGGCAGTACGAGCAACAACGATCGAAGCGCCGGAGTTGATCGTCGATGACGACGCTGCCTTTCTCGCGTCCCTCGATGTCGGAACACTGACGAGCGAGGACCTCGCAGCGACCTTCCGATGGCTTGGCATCACCACCCTTGGCTCACTTGCAGAGCTTCCCAAACACGCAATCGTGTCACGCTTCGGCAGGGAGGGCATCGACGCTCACCGTCTTGCACGGGGGCTCGACCGCAGCATCGATCCACGGACAATCCAGAAGGACCCTTCCGTCGAGTCCAGTTTCGACCCACCAATCAACGACTTTGCGCAGGCATCATTCTCTGCCAAGAACCTTTCACAGCGCTTGATCTCCGGTCTGGCCTTCTTGGGGCTTGCTCCCCATCGGGTGATCGTGACGGCAACCGCCGGTGACGGGACGGTCAGGGTACGGACATGGCGTAGCAGCGACCCCTTCAATGATCGGACACTTGCCGATCGGGTCCGTTGGCAGCTTCGTGCATGGATCGAAGGTGTGTCATCGGGTGTACGGGGCGGACTTGTGACACTTCGGCTCGAGCCAGCTGACCTCTCCGGTTCCGGAAGGCAGATGGCTCTGGAGGAGGATGCCGGGTCCTTTGAGGAGATGCAGCGAACCTTCGTCGAGGTTCAGGCGATTGCCGGAGCTGACAATCTCGTGGTGGCAGCTCCTCAAGGTGGGAGAGATCCCAATCAGCGAGTTCAGTGGACACGATGGGGGGATCAGCCTGGCCCCTCTGCCCATGATCCGGAGGCTCCGTGGCCCGGTCAGATTCCGAGCCCCGCGCCCGCGCTTGTTCCGCCAGTTCCCGTTCCCTTCGAGGTGTCATGGGTACATGGAATGCCAGAGCATGTGCGGTTGAAGAGCCGCTGGGTGCCCGTGCTGTCATGGGCGGGACCATGGCGGAGTGTCGGGCGGTGGTGGAGTGGGGAGTCATCGGCCGATCGCTATCAGATCGTCACGTCAACAGGAGCGTATCTCTGTGAGATCCGAGAGGGATCGACCTACTTGATAGGTGTGTATGACTGAGAAATCAGATGACAGATGACAGATGACCGACTACCGATGACCGAATTCAGAAGTCAGGAGTCCAACTTGTTGGACTCCAAGCAACCCGATGCAGTCGGGTTGCCGACGTCGGACGTCGGACGGGGAGAGGGATCAGCTGTGGAGTTCTTGGTACGACTTGGTGATTGCTTCCTCGGTGGTACGCATCAGGGAGGTCAGGTTGTCCCTATTCGTGAGATTGGCGGTCTCAACGGGTGGGAGGACCCGGATCTTGGCATGACCGGGATAGAAGAGTTTGGACCCGGGAGTCGATATGCGGTTGGTTCCTTCAATGACGACGGGGAGAATGGGAAGTCCGGTATCGATCGCGATGCGGAACGCCCCCTTCTTGAACGGAAGCAACTCGTCGGCCCCACTCCGTGTTCCCTCAGGGCACACGATCAGGGAATGACCGCGTTCGGCCGCAAGGTTGACTCCACCCATGAGCGCCTGCCGGCTGGATCC
>QQUL01000128.1 GCA_008501565.1 Armatimonadota bacterium | reverse complement strand
CAGGCATCACACTGGGCTGTAACCCGCCAATCAACAACCGGTACTGCCCCAAGGACCCGGTGACGCGTGGAGCGATGGCTGCATTCCTCAACAGGGCACTGGGCCTTGACCCGACAGGCACCGACTTTTTCATAGACGACGACGCGTCGGTGTTTGAGGGAGACATCAACCGGCTCGCAGCTGCAGGGATCACACTGGGCTGCAACCCGCCAACCAACGACCGGTACTGCCCAAACAGTCTCGTCACCAGAGCCCAAATGGCCACATTCCTCGCACGAGCACTCAAACTCGACACCTGAGAATCACAGAGTCACACTCTTGTGATTTCGCGGCTTGCGGTATGGGTATCCGAACAATACCCTTCGGTCTCATCCTGGGCCGTGGCGGAATCTCAATTCCCCAAGTGACTAGTCACTTTGGGATTCTGCAAAATGATTCCCTAAAGGGAGTTCAGCCAAATACCGATTAGCCACCAGAGGCGCTGGCCCACTGGAGATCTAACACCATGATTTTGCACCGCGGCGCGAACCGCACCCTCGCGGTAATCACGTTGCTCATTCTCACCCTCTTCGTATCCGCACTGCCGCTCGCCCAGAGTTCCCCTGGCGGGGCCGGGACATTCGTCGATGATGACGGATCAGCGCAGGAGCCCTACATCGAGGCGATCGCCGTCGAAGGTATCACCACCGGCTGCAACCCCCCAGCAAACGATCGATACTGCCCAGATCGTGGCCTCACGAGGGCAGAGATGGCGACGATGCTGGTACGGGCACTCGATTTCCCAGCCTCATCGACCGATTCATACGCCGATGACAATGGTTCGGTCCATGAATCAGCAATCAACTCGATCTCGGCAGCCGGCGTCACGAAAGGCTGCAATCCTCCATCCAACAGTCAGTACTGTCCAGATAACGAATTGACGCGCGGGCAGATGGCCGCATTCGTTGCTCGAGCTTTCGATCTTCCCCCTGCCGGCAATAGCGACTCGTTCGCTGATGACAACTCCTCCATCTACGAAGGCGACATCGAACGGCTTGCAGCCGCCGGAATCACCGCAGGCTGCAATCCGCCAGCGAACGATCGGTACTGTCCAGATGAACAGTTGACACGCGGCCAAATGGCGGTGTTCCTGGCACGAGCGTTGAGCCTGCCGATTCTTGAGCCCCCGCCTCCGCCCCCTCCGCCGGACGGCAGCACGACCACCACGACACCCCCCGGGAACCCGGATGCGTCGGGAGTCGAGGTGTGGGGACCTCGATGGATGGCTGGGACGTCGACGGTGACTCGCTCTCGTGCAGTTGCTGACGCTCGCAATTTCGAGTTGCTCGTTGCGCACGAGAAGACATACGAAGGCCACATCGCTGCGATGCACGCCGAGAATCCGGACCTGGTTGTGTTGACGTATGTCAATGCTGTGTACGCCGAACCCGGGAAGTGGCAGTCCTATCCCGATGCTTGGTTCGCCAAGAACAAGAATGGTGTGCGGGTCAAGTCGACACAATTCGGGAACTATGTCATGGATGTGTCGAATTCGGCGTGGTGGAACAACCGTGCTGACAAGTGCAAAGAGTTGATCAACGGCAACGGGTACGACGGTTGTTTCCTGGACTTGTTGGGGACCGGTCCTCTTGTCAGTGGCCAGTCGAACGTGATGCCGTTCAACTCGGCGACGGGTCAGGATTGGACGTATCAGCAGTGGATGGCTCAGACCATCAAGCTTGCCAACCGTGTCGAGTCTCGTGTCCCGGGCGCGGTCGTGTACGGGAACGGACTGGGGTCTGGGTTCAGGTATTTCCGATCGTCTGGTGCCACGTCTCAGCTGTGGGGCGGTCTCGATGGGATGATGGCCGAGGTGTTTGTCCGCTCGGCGAAAGACGGTGTGAACTCGTACCGCAACGAGTCGATGTGGAAACAGGATGTTGACATGCTTGTCGACGCCGCGAATCGGGGCAAGACAATTTATGTGACCGCCAAGTTGTGGGTGTCTGCATCGTCTGCTCAGACGAACAAATGGCACGAGTACGCGTTGGGCACGTTCCTGCTGGGTGCAGGATCCGACGCGTTGTTCACCTTCCTGCCTGACCAGTCGAAACCGACTGAGGATCACGCGTGGTGGAATATCGATATCGGTTCTGCTCAAGGGAAGTACTTCAAGACATCCCAAGGTCTGTACCAGAGGAACTATTCAGACGGTCTCGTGCTGGTGAATCCGACAGGATCCTCCAAGACGATCACGATCGGTTCGGGGTACAAAAACGTCTGGGGCAACTCGGTGTCGTCAACCCTCACCGTCCAGCCTCATACCGCACGGGTACTCACCAAACCGTAACCTCACCGGATCGGTATGACTCCGGCCGGTGCCTACGTGTCGAGCTTGAGTGCCCTTGCGAGGAATGTGGCCATTTCGGCTCTGGTGACGAGACTGTTTGGGCAGTACCGGTCGTTGGTTGGAGGGTTGCAACCTCGGGTTATGCCTGCAGCAGCGAGCCGGTCGATGTCCCCCTCAAACACTGAGGTGTTGTCGTCCAGGAAGAAGTCGAGACCTGTCGGGTCAAGGCCCAATGCCCTGTTCAAGAATGCAGCCATCGCTCCACGCGTCACCGGGTCATCAGGGCAGAACCTGTCATTGATTGGCGGGTTGCAGCCCAGTGTGATGCCTGCGGCTGCGAGCCGGTTGATGTCTCCCTCAAACACCGACACTTCGTCGTCTATGAAGAAGTCGAGACCTGTCGGGTCAAGGCCCAGTGCCCTGTTGAGGAATGCAGCCATCGCTCCACGCGTCACCGGGTCATCGGGACAGAACATGTTGTTCACGGGAGGGTTGCAGCCTTTGGTGATACCCAACGCAGCGATCGCTTCGATCGCAGCCTCATGAATGTTGCCGTTGTCATCGACGAACCTGCCTCCCGGAGGCAGGGGCACCACATCTGTCTGAGAAGCTGTTGCTGAACTGGACCCGGCAGTGTTTGTCCCCGTCACCACCACTGTCAGCGAGAACCCAATATCCGAGGCTCGAACGGTGTACGTCGATGAATCCGTTTCAGGAATAGCAGAGCATCCACCATCACAACGTTGCCACTGATAGGTAAAACTGATCGGCTGGATACCCGTCCACGTTCCATAAGAAGCAGCAAGCTGTTGACCGACCTTGGCCATTCCGTAGATATCGGGAGGGGCCGCGTTCACAGGGGAGGAGGGAGGTTCCAGCACCACAGCCGTTGGTGCCGAATGGGCCTCGACGGATCCCGCGGCATTGTGTGCCGTGACGACGGACCGCAGGGATGAACCGATATCGCTTGATGTGACCGTGTATGTGGATCCTTCTTCTCCCGAGATGTCGGTGCACCCCCCGTCACAACGTTGCCACTGATAGGTGAAGGTGATCGGTTCAGTGCCGGTCCAGGACCCATCCGACGTTGAGAGCACTCCGCCGACTTGGGGAAGCTCCCGTATGGTTGGCAACCCATCATTCACGGGGGACTCGGGGGGTTCGGGGATGACCCCGGTCGGCGGCGCTGCCTCGGAAGCCTCTCCGACATCGCTTGTCGCTGTCACGACCGCAGTCACCGATGATCCAATGTCGTCAGATGTGACCGTGTATGTGGTTGAGTTCTCGCCAGGGATGTCTACGCAGGCGCCATCGCATCGTTGCCATTGGTATTCGAAGGTGATTGGGAGTGCACTTGTCCATGTCCCGTCGGACACCGACAAATCCCCGCCGACCTGAGCGATACCGGTGATGGCTGGAAGGGTGGCGTTCGCTGGCGGATCAGGGTTCTCGTCGAGTTTGATGATCCGGTTGTTCCAGATGTCAGAAACGTAGATGATCCCGTCGATCCCGAACGCAATGGAGGATGGCGAGTTGAGAGCAGTCGCCCCCATGTCTGGGCCTGAAGCCTCAAAGAGACTTGTGCCATCTGTCATCATCTTGACGATTCGATTTCGACCGGAGTCTGCCACCCAGATCGTGTCGTCTGGGGCGACCGTCACATCCCACGGCAGACTGAATGTCGTAAGACCGGAAGCGTTTGCATACACCGTCCAGGTTGCGGTGTCGGGGTCGTAGCTCTGAATGCGGTCGTTTCTCGTGTCAGCCACCCAGACCGTTCCGTCCTCGGCAACATCGATGCCGGCGGGGAGGTTGAGATTGCCAGGGGCGCCCGATCCGTCGGTGCCGAATGCCTCCGAAAAGGTACCGGTGCCTGAAGCGTCGATCGTGAAGCGCTGGACACGGCCATTGCCGGAATCAGTGACGACAAGGGTGTCGTCCGGTGCGAAAGCGACTCCTTGGGGGAATTCGAACTCGCCGTCAGCGGGCCCGCGAACTCCCCACCGTGTGACATAGTCGCCGTTTCCTTCGAATACTTCGATTTCATGGCTCTCGCGGTTGGCGACGAATACACGGCCGGTTCCTGGCTGGATCGCAACATCCCATGCGAAGTTGATGGATCCGGGTTCGGTCTTGGTACCTCGGAACCCCCAGGCGAACGCGTTTGAGCCGTCCGAATCCCATCGATCGATGCGTTGGTTCCACCAGTCGCTCACAAAGATCCGCCCTACGGAGTCAATGTCGAGACCGCGGGGAGAATTCACACCCCCAACGGGTGCGGTTGCGCCGAAATACGAATCCACATAGGTGCCATCGATCGTGAACTCCTTGAGGTCGTAGTCCCATTCGTCCGTGACGATCAGCTTCCCGTCTGCCGTCGCCTCAAGTCCTCTGGCATCAACGAGGTAGTCGGCCTCACCGAGGGAACCTCCGTACGACTCGATGTAGGTTCCCTCGTTACCAACCGAGGCGTCAAAGACCTGGACTCTGTGGTTCCCGTCGTCGGCGACGAACGCCTTGGTGCCATCGGGCGAAATGGTGATACCCCTCGGGTCGCCCTCGAACTGGCCGTCTCCGGAGCCGTTTTCTCCAAACCGTGCCTTTTCGACACCGTCCTGATCGATTACGACGATTTGGCGTTCACGTGAGTTCACGATCCAGACGTCATTGGTTGTCGGATGTACTTCAACCTGGCGGGGCTGATCCAAGGGTGTTCCCGGAGAGAAGTCGCCGATGAACGTGCCGTTGAGTTCCCATTTCTTGAGACGCCCGTCACCGTCGACCGTGTACAGGATCTCCGCTGGGTTGCCGCCCCCATCAGTTCCCATCCCGACGGCGACG
>QQUL01000125.1 GCA_008501565.1 Armatimonadota bacterium | reverse complement strand
GGGTGGGCGGGCGGATCGACATCGGCTGCCTGCCGGGCCAGGAGCTGTTCAAGGCGGAGCACGAGGACGGCGGCGGCTGGGCCGAGATCGCCACGGTCAGCAACGACTACGGCAACCTCTGGGTCGAGCTGGAGCTGCGGCTGCACAACCGCTTCGAGGAGCGCCTGCTGTTCGACATGGAAGACGTGCGGCTGAGCTACCAGGGAGAGGACTACCCGGCCCGGCCGATCGGCCTGCGAGGCGAGAGCGGCATCTCGATCCGGGGCAAGAACTGGATCAAGGAGCGCTGGAAGTTCGAGATCGGCACCTGGGTCGACGCCGGGGTGTACGACGTCACGCTGAAGAACCTGCGGGTGCTCCGGGACAGCAAGCCGGTCCCCGTCGACCTGGGCCTGACCTTCCCGCTGAGGGTCCCGGGTGAGAAGCCGCTCGACTCCGGCTGCTGAGCCCGAGAAGACCTACAACCCCTCGCCGTTCTTGAAGATGTCCTCCAGCTCCGGGTGCACCGGGCTGCGGTCCCATTCCTCTACCGGGCCCTGCCCGGTGGCTGGGAGGCGATGGAGGGTGCCGTGGACGGCTACGTCACAGCGGAAAGGGTTTCCTTACACCCGACACTGCCCAGGGTGTGGGGCGGTGCTCAAGTTGCTCGCTGCTGCGGTGAGGTAACGTGCTTCGTGCAGGTGTGGACGACTGTGGGAGCGGCCCCTTCAAGGGGTACGCCTGCCTGATCTGCTCCGACGTCGGGGCGGCCGAACTCGAGCACACCGGACGCGAGCTCCTGCGCCGGGCGGAGCTCGCACGATTCCACGGCAGAGAGTTCAACTCAGGCTGCGAACAGGAGCTCGACGTGTACGAACGCTTCGCCCGTGCGATCCGCGATGCACTGGAGCGACATGGCCAGTACGCCGCGTTCCAGCTGGTGCACGGGAAAACGCACAGGACAGTCTTCGCGGAGTTCGCTGGGCGCGTCGCCGATGGCGTGCTCTCACAGTTTCGAGAACGAGCTCCCGAATTCGCCACCGCGAAAGCCGGGGCGCTGTTCTCGTTGGCCCGCTGCCTTGGCGAGATCCCCCACCACGGCGACACGACAGTGGCGGTCGAGCTGGACCAGGACCAGGATGGTGACGAGCATGCCGGCGCCGCGGTGGTGGGGCTCGCAGGAGATCACGGCCCACTTCTGACCACGGCGTCCGATGCGCTGGTCAGAGTGGCCAACGCCTACAAGCGCCAGCTGTTCCCCGCAGGTCCGGCGATCAGCACCCTGAGCGCTGGACCGTCCGCGAGCTCGATGCTCGTTCAGGCGGCGGACCTGCTCGCCAATTTTGGCGTAGCGTCCGTCAAGTCACGGCTGAGAGAAGGCTCTGAGTCTGGTGAGCGCGAGGCGGTGCGCGCGCGCATCTTCGAGTCGATCGTGCCGCGAGCGCCGTTGCCGGCGAGCAGCTCGCTTCGGGTGACGGAGAGGAGTGAGCTGGACGGCACGGTCGACGACAACCTGCGGTTCGTGCTGACGGCGTTCCCGGAAAGGTGACCGCCAAAAACAGCTCTTTCCGATGCGCTGTGCTGCACGTTATCGGGAGCCCTCGGCGACGAGCGCCCCTCAAAGAAGCTCTGTGAGGCCCCGGCGCCGAACGCCACTTCTTCGCTGAGTCTTGCGGAGGCCACTAGTGGCCCGGTGAGCAATCGCGTCCGATATCAACACTGCCGGCATGCGGGACGCTGGCCTGCACCTGAGCGACATCACAGCCGTCTACCATAGCGGGATGCCTGACGCACTGCGGCACGCTACACCTAGACAACAACTAAGCACGGCGCCACCCGCTCCCGGAACAATCAGGGGCCTATGGACAATTGCTCCCACCGTTAATCATGCAGTCTAACGCGTATTCGACCATCTTGCTGATTCTCTTGTCGGAATCTGCCGTGTCTAACAAGCCTAAGGCTGCTCCGATCGCACCAATGGTCAACACCCTTCCGCCACCATCGTATTCATAGTACACGATTTGCCCGTGGCTAGAGTACGGCGCGTGGTGCGGGCCCGTGACTTGATTCACATTTACGTCGCCTGACAAATCCGCAAAGTCGCCGGTCTTTGCCGCGACGTTCAGATCCGTTTCATCATCTGACCACTTATCCTCATCCCAGTCTAACTCTAGAGCCCACAACAAATCGTCTCCGTCAGCGAGCGGATCAAGCCACGAGCCATAGGCGAGCACCGTTGGGTTCGTGGTTCCGCTATCGCCCCACACGAAGTCCGGTGCGTCCGAGCCGGTCGGCGCATCATCTACGAATCGATCTGCTTCGTGACCCACCACTCGTCCACCAGGATCGGAGCCAACCCATGTATGCTCACTGAGCACAGTCGGGCCCCAGAACTTATGGTCCCCCTCGGACACCGCCCAAAGCACATACTGGTCAACTTCAGCGCGCACTGTTGGCGTCCCAATTTCGCGCAATCCCACCATGTCTGGCAACGTTCCGAGGACATAATCCCGCGACTTGTTCGCTATGCTCTCTACAAAGCGCCACACACCCGTTTTTTCATCACCCTCTGGCGGATCATCAGGATCCGCCATCAACGAATACGAATCCCAGTCCCCCTCCATCAGGAATCCGGTCGGCCACTTCTTGATCTCCAGCACTCCCGTGACGCCCGTTACCGTGCTGCCACTAACCGTATTAAACAACTCCGACCGATACGCAATAGCATTCCCTCCGATGCTGATTACGTTGCCCCCTGCCTCAAGGTAATCGTGGAGTTTATCAAGCATGGGCTCAGACCAGTATTCGTGATGACCAACAAGCATCACGACTTTGTGTCCGTTATACCCTCCCTGCCCATCCTCCTCGATCATATCGTCTGCCGAGAGAATGGAATGCAGGTCCCAGTCCGTGTAAACGTCGTAGTCCACTGACCCGGTCCATATATCGCCGATGGGATCATCTAGCCACACAAAGAGATTCGCCGCCATCGGCGCGTGTCGCCAATTGAAGAACTCCTCACTCACAACCGGACTTGCGTTGATGTTCGGTCGCTGCCAACCAATGTAGTGTCCCGGCGATACGCCGTCACCCATCATTCCATATGCTGCGTTGTTTCCCTGCGAATAGTACTGACTTCCCGTAGATGGCCGAAGCTCAAGATCCTTGGCTGTTCCGCAGCCGTCCTCGTAGGCGCCAAAGTCACCCGGCCAGGCATTGTAAGCCATCCACGTGTTAACCGGTACAATGACCGCGACCGGATTGCGATCCTCCAAGTCTACCTCATCGATATCGGGACGAATGATAAAACGGCGCTTCAGGCATTCGTGTGGGTAAGGGAACAGGCGTCGGGATAGAGGTCCAGACCGCCGAGGTGGAAGTAGATGGCATTCCGGAATCGCTCCCGGTTGCGGAACCCGCAGGCCATCTTCTTGAGCCACTGGATGCGACTGTTGATGGACTCCGTCGCTGCGTTGGTAGCGCGGGCTACGATGGCGTTGATGATCCCGGGCAGGTGATCCCGGATCGTTCGTGCGACCTTCCGAATGGGTTCGAGTCGCGAGCGCATGGCCCATGAGATCCATGATCGCCAGCCTCGCTGCGCCCATCCTCGAACCCTGTACTTCCAGAGCAGCATTGCGGCTTCCTTGATCGCCCATGCCCGCGCAGTCCTCAGCAGACCCTTCGCCATCCTCATGAACCCCGCTCGGGTCGTTTCAGCCGGTGGGACGTCCTTGCGCTTCAGCCACAGGTACTTCGTCCCGACCAGGGTCCGATCCCCTGCTTCGAGAAGTTCTCGGTTCTCCTGGCGACGCACGTCGTCCACGGCGTTCGAGAGGTGCTGCGCTACATGGAACTTGTCGAAGGCGATCTTCGTGTCTGCGTCCGGGACATGTTCGCGAGTCGCGTTGATGTAGGGGCGGTGCATGTCCATCGCAACGACCTTGATTCGGGCGCGCTGCTTTTCCGTGAGCCCTTCGTAGAACCCGCTGAGACTCTCTGACTTGCGATCGTCAGCCACGTACAGGACCTTCGGCTCCACCAGGTCGATGACCGAAGTGACGTACTCGTGACGCTTCTGAAACGACGTTTCATCGACGCCGATCCGCGTGGGAACCTCGAGCTGTCGACGCTTCAGACCACGCTTCACCGCTCGCTCCATGACTCCGTTCACCTGGTCCCATGTCAGGTTCAGGAGCCGAGCCACCGCGCTCAGGCTGGCTTCCTGCAACCAGTCGATGACCAGGGCTTCGAACAGCGCCGTGAATCTCGAGTTCGGTTCCGCCCAGGGAACCGGAATCTGCTGAACACCATGCTCCGCACATTCCACACGAGGAACTTCGGCCTCGAGGATGGTCCGGTACTGGCACGTGTCGAGGTGCCGCCAGCGTCGTCGCCGGCAGTCGTACCGTTTCGCCTGTCCTTCGCAGCTCGGGCACGAGAGCCGAGCAGACGACAACAGCTCGACCCGAACCAGGATCTCCCCTTCAGGGAGAGCGAGCTGGACGTCGGTCACGAACCAGGGCTTCCGAATCCCGAGTATCTGGGCGTACAGGTCTCTGTCCTTCATGGTGTCCAAGACTACTCGGACACCGTTCCCCACACACCGATCCAGAACGAGCTTGGATCCGAGGCCCCGGAGGCGCCCTCACACCGTGAGGGGGCGACTCTGGGGACGGGTCACCCACACAGATTCCTGAAGACCCGATAAAACACGTGTAGTGGCTCGCTTCGGTATTCACAGCCGCCGTCTCGTCATAATCAGGCGTTCCTCCCGTTCCCACATCGAATACCGCCTGTACCGCGTAGTATCCAGAGTCTAATGCACTTCCCCCTGTGGGCAGTGTATAAGTCTTCGTGTCTTCGTACGCTGCATCGACAAGCTGATCATGGTTGAGTCGGATTCCCTGTGAATCCGACGGCCGACCCGCCATCCCTGGCGTTGCATGACCAATGATCGCACCATCCGAGTACTTGCTTCCGGCTCCGGCAGGTTCCTTCTCACCGCTGTTGGTGACCGTATTTCCATACACATCTGCAAAGTTTGCCTTCAGCATCGCGTCTTCTTCTGGTCGGTCGGCTGGCTGAAGCTCTTCGGTTGTCCATCCAAACCTGTAGTGGTCAGGCTTTCCTTTCGCCTTTGACGGCGTCGGCTCCTCCATCGCCTCGGGTTCTCGTTACCAATCCGAATCTCTCCAGACTCGCATAGATCGCTTCGCGTCGAGCACGACGACGTGCGC
>QQUL01000097.1 GCA_008501565.1 Armatimonadota bacterium | reverse complement strand
CACCAAGGCGTTCCCGAAGTTCTGTATTAACCATATCGAGTAGGTCTGCAATCCACTCGGGCTCTCGATTGGCAGCGAGCCATCGACGGAGGAGCTCTTCCATGGGTCCCTGGTCAGGGAAAAAGCCAACGAAGTGAAAACGGCGACGCATGGCAGCGTCGACGAGAGCGATGGATCGGTCGGCGGTATTCATGGTGCCGATGATCCACAGGTTCTTAGGCAACTCGAAGGGTTCGTCTGGCCGGTACAGCGACCTGATGGTCTCTTCCCGATACTCGAGGAGGAACAACAGCTCACCAAAGACCTTGGGAAGATTGGCACGGTTGATCTCGTCAATCACCAACACGTGCTGCTTCGACGGGTTGTCGCGTGCACGATCGGCTATCAATGCCAAAGGGCCCTTGACCAGGCGGTAGGTGAGTTGCCCACGCACATCAGTCTCTGGGCGAAAGCCCTCGAAGAAATCCTCATACGAGGTGGACGGGTGGAACTGAACGAGCATCCGCTGGGCGGGGTCGGGTGCGATCGCTTTCGCGAGCTCTCTGCCGACATAGGTTTTTCCAGTGCCCGGTGGACCGTAGAAGATGATTTGGCCCTTGTCCTCGAGAAGTCCTACGAACTCCTCCAGTACCGCACGGTCGACGAACACCTTGTCGGCCAGATTGCCGATATGGTCGATCTCATCTGCCGACTCGATCTCCCCATCCCCGCGTTCTGAGTACCAATACAAGAACCGGGCCATCCCATAGGTGTCGTCGCCGAAGAATGGGCTGAGACGATCGCGCAGGAGCTCATTGGATCGCGCCATCCGTCCACCCGTATCGAGGCTGTCGAGACCATCCTCGTGCAGATCGAGAAGTTTGAGCATCCGCCCCTTGCCTTTTGGTCCGCGGTACACACAAACGGGAACGACCTCAAATGGGTACTCAATAGCGAGCAGCTTTGTGATCACGGCCTCGCCGAAACCCTTCACACCACGTTCAGACTCATCCATCAGCGCGTTCACGCGATCCCCCAGCGGATCGCTGCCACGAAGGAGATACTCAAGATTGTTGGCGAAGGTATCGAGTTCCTCTGAAGTCATCTGTCCAAGTGAGACGTTCAGATGTGACTGGGGACCTGGGTGGGCGTATCGACCGGTGTTGTAGATTCGGCGGAACTCCGGGAGGTCGAACCCGAGGAGACCATCCTCCGATATCACGGTCGCCATCTGGGCGCGTTCTGCCTTATGGTTCGCGTCAGCATCAGTTGGATAGCCCGTCTGCTCGCGGAACTCCGTGACAGCATCGTGGAGTGGATCGTCGGTTACGTCGGCAGAGCTCGGTGCTTCACCTGAGGCGACCACCATGGCGTCGAATATCGCCTGCAACTTGGCAACTGTCCCCAACACCTGATCACCTACTTCGGGACCGATGAGACCTCCGTGGAACCACTCGCCAACGTACAGCTCCCCTTTTGGAGGCTCGTTGCCGACAGGGCGGAGTCGGTCGCCCTCCCTGTGCTTGCGCACCTCAAAGAACTGCATGTCGTCGGGTAGGCCAACCTGCAGGACTCCGTCTGCCATTTCGGCGTAGTCGGCATACTTGCGCTGAGACCCGAAGTGCGCTCCGATCGCCAAACCCTTTGGTGTTGCCCAGACGCGAATGGAAGGCATCAACATGTCCTTCTCAATCGTGAAAATCGCGTACGCATCCGCTCGAAACGGTTGATCATCGTTGTATCCGACACGGGGATCCGTCTTCGAGGTCATGAGATCGCGCACCAGTAGAGCAGCGACCTCGTCTTTCAGTCCACGCGCGAGCATGTCCATCTCACCGAGCGCCGCGTGGATGTTGCGGCCCGCTTGACTTTGCACTTCGTCGGACGGATATTCGCCAGCCTCGTACCAGCCCATGAGGTGACGGCTGTTCTCTTCGAGACGCTTATACAAGCCTGCACTTAGTGATCGAGAGCCTCTGTCATTGAGATTGGCGAGTGCGTGAACCGTCTCGACCGCGGGACGGCTGGATGCCAGGATGAGAGTCCGATACTGGAGATACCGATCATCCGGCTCCAAGTATCGGGGAAGGAGACGAAGCACCTGTAGAGCCGGTTCTGCGCTTGCTGACAGCCAAGGCCACTCCATCGGGTCCTGCAGACACCAGACCATCGATGTCGCCAACGGAGAAAACCCGGGCCCCGGGTACATCTTCTCTGTTGCCTCAGAGAGATCCACCAGGGACAGGATCTTCAGCTGGGCCTCTTGTTCCGAGGCAGGAGCCATGAAGGCCTCAGCGACGGTCGATGCTGCTTCGGGGCCCACAGCGCGATTTGCCAATGTTCCTAGGAACGTCCGATGTGCCCCCTTCTTGAACCATGGAGGCATGTGCGGAAGCTGCGTAAGCGCATCGGCGAACTGCCGCAAGTCCTTGTCCGATTGCAGGGTCTCGATCGCGTCAACCACGGCTTGCCGATTCTCCAACCACGCATGTGGCGAGGCGAACGGATCGTCTCCCCCAGAGTTCCGCCAATCCTCGACAAGCGTCTCGAGCGTCGACGCCACAAACTGTGTTTCGGTATTCATGCAGCCGATTCTTGCAGATTGGGTCCGTCGAAATACGTCGCTTCTGCGGTGAAGAGTTGGCGACTGGCTTTCGAGACAGGTTTGCATGCGCTCTGGCAGGCGACTCCAGGCGTAATAATGCCCCTTTGTATCTCTGGTTGCACCAAGGGTCCGCTGGAACAAAGCTGGTGCGGGTGTTTGGTTCGCGAAGCAGACACATCAAGCGCTGCACGTCCCAGCATCTCCCACTGATTGGCCTCGTTACTCGACACGTCGCGAACCCGATTGGGCGGACGTACGGAAATGCCAACGGCACAAACACGAGCCGGGAGAAGTTCCAGAGCATCGTTGAACCGGAAGTCGTGAGTACTCCTGCATTGCTCGCAATTGGACAACCCGTGTGGGTAGGTGTCAGATCAGCCCTTCACTATTTCGACCACTACGACGGTGATGTTGTCGAGTCCGCCGGCGGCGTTCGCGGCGTCGATCAGGGCAGCTGCTGACCTCTCAACGGTGCCGGTGTTGAGGATGTCTGCGATCTGATCGTCGGTGAGCATGTTTGAGAGCCCATCGGAGCACAACAACAGGCGATCACCCGGCTCCACAGGGACTCGGTAGGTCGCCACACGGTACGACTCGAAACCGAGCCAGTTGCTCATTACGTGCCAGTCGGGATCCTGTTGAGCCTCCTCAAGAGACAACTCACCAGCCACGACACGATCCATGCCATGGGTGTGATCATCAGTCACCTGCACGATGTCTGTGCCGTTCGCCAGGTAGGCACGACTGTCACCGACATGGGCGATCTCGATCGGCTCTGTGGGAGAAAGCACGGCAAGCGTCAGAGTGGTGGCCATGGCAATCAGCTCTGGGCGTTCTCCGAGAGCTTCACCTATCCGGGCCATAATCGCATCGTGGGCGGCACCGACAAGGTCAGCACCGCTGCAACCCTCAGGTGCCTGCGCAACCGCATCGACGGCGCACCTGCTTGCAATGTCACCCCCGGGATGGCCGCCGAGACCATCGGCCACTGCCACAACACCAATCGACCCCTCACCGAGTCCTTCGGGATACACCGAGTCCTGATTCTCGGTGCGAGTCTTGCCCGCATCGGTGACTCCAGCCCAGCGGTAGGTATAAGTCATGTGGGGGTGCCTCCACTGTTTCGCCCGGTGTCGCCCTGGGCGGCTCCGCTCTCTGCGTTGACCCATCTGAACGGGTTCTCAAACGGCACGCTGTAGAAGCTATCGCACGATGGGCAGAACCAGTCACCGGTGCTGCCGTCATCGATGCACCCGGCGAAGTAGTACTTCTCCTCGTCTTGAGGTGACGGTGGGCCAGCGGGCATACCGATCACGACGGTCTGGATCCTGGCTCGGTCACCGCACGTCGGGCACGGAAGGACACGCCGGGGCGTGTCGTAGGGAAGCCCCATGCGATGGGCGAGCGCTTCCAGGGTTTCGTCGAGGATCCCGTCCAAGAATTCGTGCTCTCCCGACCCGTACGTGAAGTATTCCTTCCGTATCTGTTGGGTGAACAGTGCACGTAGCTCCTCGACTGTTCCCCGTTCGAGGAGCTCGTCGCCTTCGAGGCCGGTTGCCCCGAGGACCGCGTGGTAGTGAGAGAGCAGCACACCCGAGCGATACGCCTCGTTGCGAAACACTGGCCAGCTCTCGGCAGCGACACATCGTGCGAAGAAACCCGTCCAATCGATCTCCCCGACCGGGGCGTCGTTGGGTACGCCCGTCATCTGTCCTCCGCCCCAGAGGGGAACGGAGACCGGACCGCAGCATCTGCGGCTGTCATTCCACGAGTCCAGATGCCTCGACCTCTCCCTTGGCCTCATCCATCACGTGCTCGATGTCTCCTGCCCACAGCTGCACAAGATTGTTGGTGGCGTCTGTCGATACCCCCGACGAGACCGTGCCTCGCCAATCGTTGAGTTGCCACGTCACGAGACTCGAATCATCTTCAATGTCGATTTCCAGAACTATTCGTTTCATGGCCCCATCGTAAGGACCGGCTGTGACAGGTTCACTGATCATGGGCACCGACGTTGGGAACCCATGCGGCTCACTCCGAGCCGTTCAGAAACGAAGCGCCATCGGATCTGGAGCAGCGATTCCTCCAACGTTAGGCGCGCCGACAATGCCGCCTCGCCAGTCTCATCACCACCCGTTGGCGACGAAGAAATCGCTGTCGTCATCCAAGTCGCCCGGGATCTCGTACTGCGACTCGTGGGACCGTTCACCCAGGCAGGCAGCGCAATCGACCGTCCTCGAAACCGTCAGAGGCTCCGTGTAGTTTTGTGAACATGCCACTTGCAGACACCACCGACTCGATTCCCGGCCTCATCAGGACTCTTGGGTGACGAATAACTCGATCGTGCTCTCGCTTACCTCGCGAAACAAGAAATCTGGATCGAACCAAGGAAGCAGAAGCCGGCCGGTATCTCCCTGTCACTCCCCAGCCTCGAACGTGGAAGGGCGTTGTCCGTATACGGGGAGGTACCGCTCGGTCAGTTGGTTCACGACGGCAAGTATGTCACCGGACGGTTCGATGATCAGCTTCTCGATTCGTCCGTACGTCTGATCCAGAGCTGGTTGGGGAATGATCGGATCGATTGGCTTACGTCGGTTCCCGACCGCGTCCGGGGCGGACTCGTTGAGTCTTTCGCCCAACGCCTCGCTGAACGGTTGGGAGCCCCTTATGAGCTCACGATCGCAAGGAC
>QQUL01000311.1 GCA_008501565.1 Armatimonadota bacterium | reverse complement strand
TCTTGCTCCCCGCGTGGTCACCGACCGGCAATCTGCTCTATTCCTACCGATATGCGCACCTCGGCGACTCGCCGATCGGGATCCTCGTTGGACTCATCACCTCGCCCGATGTCTGGTTCGACACCACCACTGTTCCGCAGAAGATCTGGTACGTCGTCGCCCTGGTCTTCGCTCTGCCGTTGAGCGTGTACGCCTTGCGATGGCTCCTCGTGGGTATCCCCACCCTCCTCGCCAACGTGCTGTCGCTCCACGGCTACCAATACGAGATCCAGTGGCACTACACCGCCTATCTGATCGTCGTCGTCGTGGTTGCGGGTGCGTTCGGGGCTGCGCGCGTCGAGAAGCTCCAGAATCGGTGGCTCAAGATCGTCTCGATCGGAATCTCGCTCATCGTGCCGATCGTTATCTGGATTGCTGCAGCACCGATCGGAGATTGGGCACAGCCCCATTCCGATCAGGATCGGATGAATGCGATGCTCGAGATGATCCCTCCCGGGGAATCCGTCTCAGCATGGACGAGCTTCGTGTCCCACGTTGCCAACCGTGAGGAGATCTACACGTTCCCGAACCCATTCCACGGGGTCAACTACGGGGTCGATGACAGGGGGCTACCAGACCCATCGACGATTGACTGGGTCGCGCTGCGGTGGGACTCGTTCCGAGACTTCGATTGGGTCGTTGACAACCTCATCGACAGCGGCGACTACGTCGTCTTCTACGAGGATCTCCCATTCACGCTCCTGCACCGTGTCGATTCACGAGCGCTGGAGTAGCGACCTCTCCCAGGTTCGGAACACCTCCATCATCGTCGCGGGGGATTCAATCATCGGGACGTGCCCGACTCCATCGAGGTACGCAACCGACCAGTCCGGACGCTGGCGAGCCATCCACGTCGCTGTTTCACGTTGGACGACCGCGTCGGCTGTTCCGTGGAGGAGGAGGGTTGGCTGTGTCACCTTGTGGAGTGCTTGAAGGAATCGTTCCTTGATGAGGACGTATGGCGCGATGGATCGGCTCGCGTTCGCCAATGCATCTGGTGACCACTGCTGATTCCGTCGCAGCTCGGCGATCTCAAGGGCGTCAGCAAACGCTGCTGCAGGCACGACCGTCGGGTCGGCGGCAACGAATTCGTATGACTCCATCACGCCTTCCTCCGGGGTTCTCTTGGCACGGTATTTCCGCACGATGGCGGGGCCGATACCGGGGATCATTGAGGCGCCGAGAGTCAAAGCCGTTCGTGCCTTGAGACGAGACCACTCCGCGACCGGCCCTGCCGGATCCACCAGCACAAGCGCCGAAACTCGATCCGGGTACTGGCCGGCCGCGAGGATCGATATGAGTCCACCCATCGAGTTCCCGATCAGGAGTGCGGGGCCGCCGTAGTGGTCGATGACGTCTGCGACCAGTCGTGCGTTCGCCTCGACCGTGACATCGCGCCCGGCCGGTTCGGTATACCCGAAGCCGACCAGGTCGGGTGCAATGACTCTGTGCGTCTTGGTGAGATCGTCAGCGATGAGGCTCCAGTTGTATGCCGATCCCTCAAGTCCGTGGACGCAGACCGCCAGTGGACCGGCTCCTCCGTACTCGAGCACCGAAACGGGCCCGCCGATGTCGATGGTGGTTCGGTTCATCCGGTGATTCCAAGACCGTCCAGAAGTGCAGCTGGATCGTTGTTGCCGTAGATGCCCTGGAAGTAGAAGCGCTGCATGCCCATCTCGGCATAGTCGTCAAGCATGTTGCGGACCTGCTCGAAGGTTCCCTGTGGAGGGCGGCGCTCAGCGAAGTATGCCTTGAGCTCGGCTCGGGTCATTCCCCGCTCGGCGGCTTCCTTGTCGAGGTGTTCGTCGAACTCCTCCTCGGTCTCGGTGGCAATCACCTGACCAGCGGATGAGATCAAGATCTGCTCGGGGTCCCGCCCTGCCTTCACGGCGGCATCGCGACAGCGCTGGATCCGTTCGGCATAGTTCGGTCCGGGGTAGATGTTGAACTCGTCGGCATACGTGCCTGCGAGTCTCGGTGTCTTGTATTCGCCGGTCCCGCCAACCAGAAGGGGGATCCGGCGGTGCGGCGTCGGGCTGAGCGGAAAGTCCTCGAGCTGATAGCGCTCTCCCCGATAGCCGGGATGGGCAGGATCGAAAGCTGCTGAGAGATACGCCAGCGCTTCTTCGAGCATGGCGAAGCGTTCGGCACGGTCTGGATATGGGATGCCGAATACTTCGTGTTCGCGGTCCATCCACCCGGTTCCCACGCCAAGCGTGAACCTGCCGCCTGACATGCGATCCAGCGTCATTGCCGTCTTGGCAAGAACGGCCGGGTGGCGGAAGGTGATCGGTGAAACGAGAACGACAAGCTCTATATCGGTCGTCTCTCGTGCCAATCCTCCGAGCTGGATGAGGGCGTCTGGAGCCGGTGTAACACCAGCCAATGTATCGTCGCCTGCCATGAGGTAGTGGTCCGGAAGCGCAAGAGCGACGAGTCCTCGCTCACGGGCCAATTCTGCGGCATCGAGAAGGTGCGTGTACGGGCCAGCAACCTGGATGGCATATTCGATGGGTGTGCTCATGGTTCGAGAGCGTAGAGGTCGCGATCCGGGAACTTTTCGGTGAAGGCAGCACGATCGATGCGGTACAGCACGTGTATGTCACCGCCCAACGGGTGTGCAAAGTCGCCGTCAGGGTCCCGTGTCATACCGACACGCTCCATCACCGAGCGCGATGCGACGTTCTCCGGCACCGTTACCGCCACGATCTCGCTGGTTCCTCTGTCGAACATGAAAGCAGCCGATGCGATGGCTCCCTCGGTTGCATACCCCTCACCCCAGTAGTCGGGATGGAGCCGCCAGCCGATCTCGACCGCCGGCGCAAACGGTGATGCGTGGGCATGCCAGGCGGGGCCAATGACTCCGATGAACTCCCGCGTTTCGCGTAGTTCTGCCACGAAGAACGTGAAGCCAAACCGCTCGAACTCCCGTTGCCACCGCCGGACGGTTCCCGCGGTCTGGGCCCTCGTCATGACCGACGGGAAGTACCTCATGATCTGGGGATTCGCATTGTGTTTGGCAAAGGCGTCGATGTCTTCATCGACCCACGGACGCAGGCGAAGCCGTTCAGTGATGATCATGGCACGAGGCTATATCAGACGTCAGACGTCAGACGTCAGACCGGAATTCAGCTTGGTGAACTGCGGGGCCTAGTGGTGGTGGTGCTCGTCGGCATCGGATTCGGCCTTGGTCTTGTGCACCGTGCCATCCGGATGCTCTGGCGGGGAGTAGATCGAGTACAGCTTGACGTCCTCGTCTCCCGTATTGACGATGTTGTGCCAGAGCCCGGCGGGAACGATGATCGCCCAATCATCCTCAACCTCGTGGCTCTCATCGACAGCGTCGTTCGAGGTGCCGAAATCGACCCGGGCGGTGCCTTGTTCCAGTCTGAGGAACTGATCGAGGTTCCCGTGGGCTTCCCAGCCGACCTCTCCGCCGGGTGGAACCGACATGACAGTGAGCTGGCTGTGTGCGCCTGTTTGGATCACCGTGCGGAAGTTGTTGTTGTCCTTGGTTACTTGCTCGATATTTCCGACCCAGCCCAACATGAGGGCTCCCTTCCTCGCTGTACCCTGATGCTAGTGATCGTGCGGAGGCGTCAGACGTCGGAGGTCGGACGTCAGAACTCGGCGGTCGGTCATCGGTCATCGGATATCGGTAATCGGATATATCGGACCCCTTCCATCCCGTGCACCGCACCGATATGTTGGACGAGACGAAAGGGCCCCCATTGCGCCAGACATACTTCACTCCCGCGGTCTTCAAGTTCCTTCATGAGCTTGAGGACAACAACAACCGGCCATGGTTCGAGGCGAACAAGGATCGGTACATTCGCACGATCCGAGAACCCGCCAAGGAATTCATTGCAGATTTCGAGCCGCGGTTGACCGCCATCTCTG
The DNA here is from genome assembly GCA_008501565.1 of Armatimonadota bacterium. Taxonomy (GTDB): domain Bacteria; phylum Actinomycetota; class Acidimicrobiia; order Spongiisociales; family UBA5794; genus UBA5794. The sequence goes on along the minus strand of QQUL01000311.1, from coordinate 1,364 downwards.
ATCACTTCGTCGCCGACACCCGCACCAATGGTGGCTCACTCATGCGCCCGTATCGCGACACTCGCTTTGCGAGGGACAAAACCCCCTACAAGACCAACGTGGGCATCCAGTTTCGTCACGACATGGGCAAGGACGTGCATGCTCCCGGTTTCTATCTTCATATCGAACCAGGGGATTGCTGGGCAGGCGTCGGTCTCTGGAATCCCGAAGCGAAGATTGCCAGGAAAATCCGTGACAGGATCTACGAGGAGCCACAGGCGTGGAAGAAGGCGGCGTGGCACAAGTTGTTCACAGACGCGTGGGATGCAAAACCCGCCGACGAAGAACTGCTCAAACGAATACCGCGGGAATATGAGGATCCCGAGTTCCCGCTCGACGTCAGGCGTAAGAGCTTCGTCGCGAGCTCCAAGTTGACGCAGAAGGCGGTGACGTCGAAGTCGTTTGACGACGATCTTGCCAAGCTCTACAACAGGGCTGCGAACTACAACCAGTTCCTGTGCGAGTCCATCGGGTTGCCCTTCTGAACAGGGCGTTAGGGCTTCACGCCAACAACGCTCTCAAACAGAACGGGACCTCGCCTTGTCGGTCGGTGGAAAAGGTGATCATCAACCCGAAAACCGGCGTTCACAAGATCATTGGCAAGATCCATGATGGGAAGCCACGGGGTGATGCCCTGGATCCACGTGGTGGTGAAGGCCACACCGTGATAGATGCGCCAGCAGGCTCGGGCTGGGAAGGAGCCATGTGGTTTGCCGGTGTCGGTGATCAGCATCGTGCCCCCTTGGCGAAGGAAGCCCCACATTCGTTCGATGACACGCGGCCGTGCCCCGTCGTCGAAGCAATCGAGTAGGAAGTTCGCGACAACCGCGTCGTACGGATCGTCGGGCTCATACGCAAACAGATCAACGGCTTGCAGATCAGCAACTTGTCCGGCGGCGGCAAAGCGACGTGACGCGATTTCGACCATCTTCGTCGACAGGTCGACCCCGGCCACCGACGCACCTCGTTCAGCTGCCGCAAGCGCATCACTACCGGGCCCAATGCCGACGTAGAGCACACGCATACCGGGCAGTATTCGGGTGAGTTGCTCCTGGCGTGCTCTCGGGATGCATCCGAGGGAGTACGCGTTGGTCAGGCGCTCGTAGAACGGGGCCATGCGGTCGTAGGTGGGTCCAGCCATCACCGCCATTGTTGCACGATGACCCCGGTCGAGCAGTGCTGTCGGTGATGAATCGGGTCGGAGTCCTGTGACCTCAGGACAGGCGGCTGGCCGCCTCCAGCGCAAACTTCTCGAACTCGAAGCTCGAGTCGATGGTCCATCGGAAGGCGAGTCCATCGAGCGCACCGAGGAGGATTTCGGCCCT
>QQUL01000084.1 GCA_008501565.1 Armatimonadota bacterium | reverse complement strand
CATTCGGGCGGTCGGTCTCGGAGGCACCGTTGTGAGGACAACGGCGGCGGATGCAGCGAACTCTCTCTCCGGCGAATTCGATATCATCTTCGTCGATCCGCCGTACGCTGACGATGACAGATCGGTCGCATCGTTGCTGGAGTCGCTCACGCGGCTCACGGCAGCCGGAGGAGTTGTCGTCGTGCATCGTCAGGCAAGGAGCACACTTGAAGTTCCCGATTTCCTCACTTGTACCGATGAGCGGCGTTACGGTGACGCTGTTGTCACCATGATGGAGAGGATCGAAGCGTGATTACCGCACTGGTTCCCGGCAGTTTCGACCCGCCGACCAAGGGCCATCTCGATGTGATCGAACGCTGCGTCGGCCTGTTTGACAAGGTCGTCGTCGGCGTCGTGCACAATCCGTCGAAATCGCCGTTGTTCACCGCGGAGGAACGTGTCGCGTTGTTGAAGGAATCCACCGCGCAATGGCCAAATGTTTCGGTTGCGAGTTTCCAGGGGCTCCTCGTGGATTACGCCCTTGAGATCGGAGCCAAGACCGTGGTCAAGGGCCTGAGGGCTGTCACCGACTTCGACTACGAAATCCAGATGTCACAAATGAACCGCCACCTTTCGGGAGAGGTGGTGTCGCTGTTCGTCGCGACCAAACCGGAATACGGATACCTCTCTTCCTCACTGGTCAAGGAGGTTGCTCGTCTCGGTGGCTCAGTCGACGCCCTCGTCCCGGAACCCGTGGCCATCGCACTCAAGGAGCGTCTTGCATGAGCGATCACCTGGACCAACACCAAGAAGTGGCGCCGGCACCGCCGGTTCCCGGTGCCATATTCGAAGTGCTCGAAGAACTGATCACCGAGATCGAGGAGGCGCGTGCGGTTCCTCTGTCGAGCAACGTCATGGTGAATCAAGAAGACATCCTCGACCGACTCCACCAAGCCGTTGAGGACCTTCCCGAGGAGCTACGGGCCGCCAGATGGATGGTGCGCGAACGCGAGTCATACATCGCACGGACAAATGAGAAAGCACTCGAACTCGTGACGAAGGCGCGTGCCGAAGCCGATCGGCTCGTGTCAGAGAACTATGTCGTGCAAGAAGCCGTCGCCGAGGCGAACTCGCTGGTCAGGAACGCCGAGTCAGAGGGTCGGAGAATCCGCCTCGAGGCGGAGGACTATGCGGAACGTCATCTGAGTGAGGCAGAGACCGTGCTCGGCGAGTTGTATCGCTATGTCACCGAGGCGAGGGCGGAACTCCACAAGGCGTTGCCTCCCGCTGAGCCTCCACCCATCAGCGAGTAGCAGCACCCTTTCGTTCTTTCGGAAGGCAACGTCATATTTTCTCCAAACTGGTCGTGACGTCGTTCCTACCCTTTGACAATGCAGCGAAGCCCTTTTCTCCTCAACGTGTCCGATCTCCTTGGTTCCGACGCGTCCGGAAGGTCCGTGCGTGTCGAATCCATCGTGGATTGGAAGCTCGATCTGATCGAGCTTTCGGGGGAGGCACCCATCGTCGCCGACATCATGCTCCACCCCGTTTCAGGCGGTATCGCGGCCACGGGGTCCGTGTCGTTCGTGACCCAGGACACGTGCCATCGGTGTTTGTCACCGACGACGACGGAGCGATCCGCATCAATCGGAGCCCTGTTTGATCGAACCGACGATGACGAGACATACGAGCTTGATGGCCACGAAATCGACGTCGAGCAGATGCTTCGCGATGAGGTCTTGCTCTCGCTTCCTGTGGTGACGACATGTGGCGACGATTGCGTGGGAGTTGTGGATAGCGCACAGAATGACTTGAATACAGGTGCTTCGGATGACGAGGACGAGTCGCGCTCGCCTTTTGCTGTCCTCAAGGATCTGCTTGAACCCGAAGACTGATCAGAAGGATTACTCAGCATGGCTGTACCGAAAAAGAAGATGTCGCGGTCCCGTACTCGACGCCGTAAGGCTCAGTGGAAGGTCGCCAGACCAACGATCGCTCGCTGCTCGCAGTGCAACGCACCTCACGCCCCTCATCGGGCATGCGCACAGTGCGGAACGTACAACGGGCGCGAGGTCACGCCAGCGTCGTAACGCCGGATGCCGCTGATCGCCGTCGATGCAATGGGGGGCGACAATGCTCCGCACGAGGTTGTCGAGGGTGCGCTCATTGCTCAAGGTGACGGTATCGACGTCGTCCTTGTCGGGGACGAAACAACACTGAAGTCACTCGTTGGGGATCGCAACAGCGATATCTCTATTCGTCACGCCGGTCAGGTCATCGACATGGATGACGACCCATCGCACGCCATCCGCGAAAAGAAGGATGCTTCGATCGTCGTTGCGTCCCGGATGGTTGCGAACGGGGAAGCCGATGCGATGGTCTCGGCGGGATCCACGGGTGCTGCGATGGCGTGTGCGGCGTTCGTGATCGGTCGTCTCCAAGGGGTCGTCCGGCCAGCGATCGCTTCATTTTTTCCCACGGGCCAACTCGTCATGGACATGGGGGCGAACCTCGAAGTCAAGTCAGAACATCTGCTGCAGTTTGCCGTGATGGGATCCGCCTTGTCGCAGGTCTATCAGCACGTGAACACGCCGAAGGTCGGTTTGCTCAACGTCGGGGAGGAACCGACGAAGGGCAGAGACATCGAGAAGGCGGCCCATGCTCTCCTCTCTTCCTCGGATGCGATCAACTTCGTTGGAAATGTCGAGGGGAGGGACATCGCAACCTCGAAAGCGGATGTGATCGTCACGGACGGTTTCACCGGCAATGTCCTTCTCAAGACAAGCGAAGGTGCGGCAAAGGTGATTCAGAACCTCATCTTCGAGATCCTGGCACGACCCGAATATCAGGAACTCGTGGTGAGTCTGATGCCGGCGTTTGCGGAGATGCGAGAGCGTCTGAGTCCTGAGTCTGTTGGTGGAGCGCATCTCGTCGGAACGAAGGGCGTCGTGGTCATCGCCCACGGCTCATCCTCGAGGGTCGCCGTTGCCAACGCCATTTCGATGGCATCGGAAGGCGTGAGTTCAGGGCTCGTCGAGAAGATCAGTGATGGAATCGCCGCCGCAGCCCGGTAGCCCGCCGGCGTCAGAGGGTCGGGTGGCTGGCGTGTATGGCGATCTTGAGGATGCCCTTGGACATCACTTTTCCGATCCTGTCCTTCTAGAAAGGGCGTTGACCCATTCGTCGTTTGTGGCCGAGCATGCGAATGCGACATCCTATGAACGTCTTGAGTTTCTCGGTGATGCGGTGCTCGAACTTGCAGCGACCGAGATCATCTTCTCAACGATGGAGGGCGCCGCGGAAGGTGAAATGACGAAGGTCCGTGCGTCGGTCGTCGACGTGACTTCGCTGAGCGCCATTGCACGAGCGATCGGGGTTGGCGGAGTCGTTCGTCTGGGCGCTGGCGAGCGAAACAGCGGTGGGGCGGATCGGGACTCGATCCTTTCGGATGTTGTCGAAGCGTTGCTTGGTGCCGTGTATCTCGATGGCGGTTTCGAAGCTGCAGCGGGTGTGGTGCGGGGTTTGTGGTCCGACCAGATCGCCATGCATGTCGATGGTGCGGAGACGACGGATCCACGTTCTCTGCTTCAGGAACATCTCGCCCGCAGTGGCAGGATCGTGACATTCGACTACGAGCGATCGGGCCCAGACCACGACACGGTCTTTGTCGCACGGGCAACGGTGGATGGTGAAACCGTCGGCGAGGGGAGCGGCAGTTCGAAGAAGTCCGCCGCACAGGCCGCCTCCACCGAAGCCCTCACCGCCATTGACCAACTGACTTCTGACTTCTGACTTCGGGAACCCGAAGCGGGTTCCTTGGAGTTCAGCAGCTGAACTCCTGACTTTGGTCTTCGGTAGTCCGACGTCCGACGTCGGGAACCCAACGACGTTGGGTTCCTTGGAGTCCAGCAAGCTGGACTCTTGTCTTCGGTCTTCGGTCTTCGGTCTTCGGCCCTCGGTTATCGGTCATCGGCTGGAACCACACCCTTGTAATTCGCGGTGGTAACCTGTTGAGCTGTGAAACTCAAACACTTGACACTTCGCGGATTCAAATCGTTCGCCGACCGAACGCGTCTCGACTTCTCGACGGGAATCAATGTCGTCGTCGGACCGAACGGATCCGGCAAGTCCAACATCCTCGATGCCATCGCATGGGTCATGGGTACCCAAGGCACCAAGTCCCTCCGGACAGAGAAGATGGAAGATGTCGTGTTCGCCGGGACCGAGACCCGGCCGCCGCTTTCCCGGGCGGAGGTCTCACTGACCTTTGCCAATGACGAGCAGCTGGTTCGGCTCGGACTTGCCGAGATCACGATCACGAGACGCATCTTCCGGGACGGTTCGTCCGAGTACGAGCTCAACGGCGCCGCATGCCGCCTCATGGATATTCAGGAGCTGCTATCGGACGGCGGAATCGGAAGACAACAGCACGTTCTGGTCAATCAGGGACAGGTTGGTGACGTCCTCAACGCTCGACCCGAGGATCATCGTGCCGTGATCGAAGAGGCCGCCGGGGTCACGAAGCACCGCGCCCGACGCGATCGGGCCATCCGTCGGCTCGAACGAACCGACCACGATGTTGAACGACTCACCGACATCCTTGGTGAGAAGCGGAAGGCAATGCGACCGCTCAAGCGGCAGGCGAACGCGGCGCAGCGGTACGACTCTGTGCGGGATGAGGCTCGTGCCCTGACGTTGTGGCTCGGAGGCCAGGAGCTTCGGTCGATTCGAAACCGAATCGAGGAGGCGACGAAGCAGAGCCGGGAACACACCGCAGTGCGCGATGAAGCCGATACGGAGCTGACCGCGCTGCTTGCCTCACTTGAAACTCTTCGCAGAAGTGCCGGAGATGTAGGAGCGAAGCTCAACCGCGATACAAGCGCAGCGGCAAGGCTCGAAACAGTCAGGGAGCGACTCAGGCGAGTGGGTCTTGTCGCTGCCGAGCGCCGTCGTTCAATCGAGACCCGACTTGAGGGAGCTGATGAGCGTCGCGACGACCTCGAGGTCGAACAGCGCGAACTTGTCGCCACACTCGAGTCCTCTGCCGGCGCCGAGGCTCTCGCAACCGAGCACGCGGCACGGGCGGAAGCCGAACTCCGTTCGCTCGAGGACGAGGAGCGAGCCCTCGCCGAGCAAATCCAGCTGCCCACAGAAGGCGTGGTTGCCAATCTGCGAGGTGATCTTCGATCTCTTGAGACTGCCGCGGAACGCGACGTCGCCGAGGCCGATCAGGTTCGTTCGCGGCTCGACGTCGTGCCACCGAGGATCGCAGAAGAGGTGGCAGAGACTGATCGGTTGAACAGGGACATCGAATCGACGGATGCCCT
>QQUL01000136.1 GCA_008501565.1 Armatimonadota bacterium | reverse complement strand
TAATTGCTGATTGCCGACTGCTCCTGGCTGCCGAACCCCTCGGAAGAGGGACGGTGGCTAGGCGGCGCGGACGGACTGGATGGTCGGGAAGCAGATCTCACATCCTGCGCTGTCGCAGTGTGAAACAGCCTCTACGGCAAGCCCGGCGTTGGCAAACCACGCCTCAAGGTCTGTCGCATTCAGCGTGGTGAGATCCACGGTCTCCGATGTCTGTACAAGGGTCATTGTTTCCATACCCATAACGTACCGAAAGGGTGTGACAGGAAATGCGAGTGCACAGCACGGGGCGTACTATTCCTGCATGGAACTCAAGCGATACCGTGATGCGTCCGTTTTCGAGTTCGGGGATCTTCAGATCCGAGAGCTCACCCCAGATGTCTTCGACGTGGCATCGTTTGCCGAGATCGTCGTACCCGTCGGGGCCGATCGGGAACCGCGGGTTTCCGCCAAGGAACACAGGATGTACATCTGCTTCGTCGGTGAGATCGAGTTCTCGGTCAACGGCGAGTCCATCCGTCTCGCCACGGGTGATGTCCTCCACATCTCCGAAGGTGAGACATACGGATTCCACAACGGTGGGTATCAGGATGGGCGGCTTCTGTTGATCAGAGTTCCCGGTCCGAGCCTTTCACAGAATCCCTGACCGAGGGCGGTTCAGGCCGCTCCCAACGGCAGGACGTATCGCCACACCACGACAAAATGGACGATCGATGCCGTGACGACCATCACGTGAAACACCTCGTGGTATGAAAACACCCGTGGCCACAGTCGCGGCCGGTTCGTGATGAGAACGAACATGCCGATCGTATAGATCGCACCCCCCAGGGCAGCAAGTCCCGAAGGGGTCCAGCCGAGTTCCGACACGAACTTCCAGGACAAGGCGATCCCGAGCCAACCCATGCCAGCACCGAGGGCCATCGAGAATCCTTGTCTTTCGGTGGGATACAGCAGATGTTGGAGGCAACCGACAACCACGGTGCCCCACGCAATTGTCAGAGCGGTCCAGCGCAATGGTCCGTCAAGCGTCGCAATGATGATCGGCGTGTAGGTACCTGCGATAAGAACGATGATCATGGAGTGATCAAGGCGCTGCATGCGCTTCTTCCAGACGTCGTGCCACGCGATGGAGTGGTACAAAGAACTCGTGGTGTAAAGCGCAACGAGGGCCAGTCCAAAGACGATGGCGCCGACTCGAAGTCCCCAGTTGGGGGCAACCGTGACGAGGAAGACGGTTCCAACAACTGCGGCGGCCGCAGCCGAGCCGTGCAGTATTCCCCGCACGGGGTTCTGCATTCGGCCAAGTGTCCAACGTGCGGCGTGCATCGGAGAAATGCTACTGGAGACCGTCACTACCACGCACGATATCGTCGCTTTCGCCTACGATGAGCATGTTCGGCGACCATCGTCCGATTGTGTCAAGTGGGAGAACCTGTGTCGGTCAAAGACAGTGCCCTCAAGCCCATCTACCGCATCTATGAGGACCGCCTACGGAAGGGCCTCAACGTTGATGCACTGCCAAACCACATCGGCGTCATCCACGATGGGCACCGTCGGTATGCGCGGGCCGAGGGACTCCCCGACTATGCGGCGTCCTACCGGGTTGGCATGGCGAAATTCGTTGAGTTTCTACAATGGACCGCTGATTTGGACATCGAAGCCGTTACCTGCTGGCTCCTTTCCACAGAGAACCTCGCTCGTCCGCAGGAAGAGCTGGATCCGTACTACGCGGTGCTCATCGAGATGTTCAACGAAATCCCCAAGTCGTCTGCCGGCGAGAATGTGAAGGTGCGGTTCATCGGAAGCCTTGACCTTCTCCCCACGGACCTTGTCGATGCAGCCAAACGACTCGAAGCCGAGTGCAGCACGGGCAGCCGGAGAGTGACCATCGCCCTGGCGTACGGGGGAAGACAAGAGATCGTCGATGCGGTGAAGGACTTGGTGGATGATCTCGCTTCGTCGGGCGTGTCGTCCTCACACTTGGCTGATCACATCGATGCCAACGCGATGTCGTCGCGCATGTATGCATCCGATCTGCCGGATCCCGACCTTGTGCTTCGTACCTCGGGAGAGGCGAGACTCTCCGGGTTTCTTCTCTGGCAGGCGGCCTACGCCGAGTACTCGTTTGTCGACGTCTATTGGCCAGCCTTCAGATACATCGACTTCCTGAGAGCGCTGCGCGACTACACACGACGGGAACGCCGCTACGGCAAGTAGACGGCTGCTCTAGCGGGATCGCAGCTCGAGGGGGATGTGGTCCTGGTCGTTGAACGTCCTGAGGCTCATCACGTGATTGCCGGCAAGAGGCAGCACCTTGACCCGGGCAAAGGAAGCGTGGAAGAGCACGAACTTCTCCCATTCCCACGGTGAGGGAGGGATTCCGAGAAGGTGCGTGAGGCAGACCGAGTTCGTGCCACCGTGGGCAACGATCACGATTCGTCCGTCCTTGTTGTCGCAGTGCCACAGGTTCGGATCATTCGGATCCTTGGTAACACCGCGCTCGGCAAGGAGGTTGTCGAGCGCCGTCGTGACGCGGTCGTGAAACTCTCGGAACGACTCGCCGCCTTCAAGGCCATTCCACCACTCCTCAGGGGAGCGGTGCTTGGTCGTCTTGAAGATATTGATGACTGCTTCTTCGGAGATCCCGCTCCAGTCCGGCATTCTCACCTCGACCAGCTCGTCGACGGTGAACGGCGACAGTCCGGTGCGTTTTCCGATGGGTTTGGCCGTTTGCTGCGACCGCAGTGCTGGAGAAACGACCAGTTCGGTCGCTTGGGGATCGGCTTTCCCAATACGCTCGGCTGCAAGCTTTGCCTGCTTCTTGCCGAGTTCGGTGAGGGGCGGGTCAGATTGTGAGAGGCCGTTGACAGCCCACTGTGGCTGTCCGTGTCTTACAAATACAATGTCCATCCCAAAGAGGATACGGCGCACTGAATCTCATATGTCGACGGCTTCACACTCTGGAAGGTTGATACCGACGGTGGGAAAGGTCGAGCGTGTCGATGTTTTCGACCGTCGTAAAGGCCTCGGGGTATGACGCTGCGACGATTCGCAGGACATCTTTGGCACGTCGACGCGTCACAACGCAGAACAGAACCATCACCGGCCCACTCAGACCCTCGCCACGGACTTCTGTCACACCGAAGCCGGCGTCCCGGAGTTCTGCCGTCGGTGACGGTGCATTCATCGGAACGAACACACGAACGACCGTTTCGCCGACTGCAACCTTCTCTTCGAGCCATGTCCCAATCCAGGTGCCGAGGGCGAATCCGCCTGCATAGGCGATTGCCTTCGCTGGTGTGTCGAGGGATGCAAACACGGCCGCCGCAGCGACGAGCCATGTGAACGATTCCACGAAACCGACGGCGGCGGCAATGCCTCGCCGGCCGCGCATGATGAACATGACCCGGAGCACACCGGCCGACACATCGATGATTCGCAAGCCGATGATGAGTGCGAGTATCCCGACGGTTGCCAACAAATCGGCAGAAGGGAATGCAAGTGCGAACATGACGGACAACCTCCGGTTGAAGACCACCACAAAACAAGCTGCACAACCGGTTCCAACGAGGCATTCCGGAGTGCAGCAACGGGAAGGCTAACGGTCATTCCGTCATGTGGAGCGGAATTCCCGGGAATCCCGGTGCACCCCATCTGGCAGACATTCGATTGGGGGCAGCGCTATCGGCTCTGATGCAAGGGTTTCGAAATCGATCCGTGCAAAACTCAGGGCCGCCTTGCCGGAATGGCAGAGCGGCCCTGGGTTGGGCTTAGACGGGAGGTTAGGAAGGCATCCTGTCTGGCTACTGTTATCGGACAATCGCCGCCGAGACTTGAGCAATAATTCGTGAAAATTTCCACCACGGCGAAACAGGCCCTGATTGGGCATCTCCGGGCTCATTCGGTGCGCACGGACGGTCCCTTCACACTCCGCTCGGGAGCCGTGTCGTCGTGGTACATCGATGCTCGTCAAACGACGTTTTCGGGGGAGGGGGCACGTGTGGTGGGTGCCGCCGTTCTTGAGCAGATCGATGAGGACGTTGATGCTGTGGGTGGTATGACGATGGGTGCGGATCCGATAGCAGTCGCCACGGCAATTGCCGCGGCAGACGCCGGCAGGTCGATCCGCTCGTTCTCGGTCCGCAAGGAGGAAAAGGCACACGGCACGGGCGGCAGGCTCGTCGGTCCGGTCGTCGCCGGGAACTCGGTGGTCGCTCTTGAGGACACAACGACCACAGGATCAGCACTCGTTGAGGCCATCGATGCCTTGATCGAAGCCGGGATGCACGTCACAATGGCCGTCGCTCTCGTGGATCGGTCCGACGGTCTTGCCCGCAAACGGGTCGAAGAGCGAGGGGTTCCCTATGTCGCGCTTGTGACACCAGCGGATCTCGGAATGGAGGACTAGCAATGCACGCATTCCGGGCACCGTTTCGACTCTTCATCATCGGCATTGTTGGACTCATCCTCATCCTTGCCGCCATTGACATCCTCTTCCTTCACAAGCTCTCCACGCCGTCAGACGGATTCCCAGCCCAGCTCACGACAACCGGTCATGCCCAACAACGAGGGGACATCATCCTTGGCGCCGCGCTCATCGGCATGGGCGTCGTCCTGGTGGGGTCGTCCTTCGTCGATCTGCTCAAGCGGAAGCCCGTCGTGGACGTACGCGACGACGGTTTGTACGCCCAGATCGGGGGAAAGACGCCCGATGTCCTGATCCCATGGTCCGAGGTCGCAACGGTGACCAGTACTGTTGAGTCCGATCCGTATGACGGTGCCACCCGAGAGATATTGGTTGTCAAGGTGCGCGACAAGACGGCGGTCCCCGCATCGCTCGCAGGTGCCATGTGGCACGGCGATGAGCTGCACATCGACGCCCACGACTGGAACCGACCGGTGACCGATATTGCCCTCGCTGCCCAAGGGGCACGGGAACACGCCATGCGACCACCGCCGTCGGCCTCACCGTCGCGGCCGTTCGAACCGTCCATGATGTGGGAGACCAGGGTCGACGTGACGACCGAGCAACCGGTGGTACCCGATGCGTCAGGTGACCGCTCGACCGAGGACGAAGGCAAGGTGGACGAATGAAGATCGGTGCGCACGTGAGTCCGAAGAATCCTCTGGCGGAGGCGGCGGACAGAGACGCCGACGCCGTGCAGATCTTCCTCGCCAACCCGCAATCATGGAAACCGCCGCTTCCGCGTGCCGACGCGGACGAACTCAAGTCATCCGACATCGACTTCTACGTGCACTCACCGTATCTGATGAACCTCGCCTCACCGAACAACCGGGTGCGAATACCGTCTCGCAAGACCCTC
>QQUL01000371.1 GCA_008501565.1 Armatimonadota bacterium | reverse complement strand
TGCCGATCGACGCCCAGTCGTATAGTGCTTCCGCCTTGTGGTCAGGTTGGCGAACACAACCACCAGATCGGAAGGAACCCATCTCGGCCTCGGTCTGCATCGGTTTGCCACTCGGGTATCTCGGGATCGAGTGGAATCCGTACGCCCACCGGTTGCCCCATGTACCCGGTCGCACGAACCGCACCATGTGCTTCATCGTGATCCCGCCATACGGCGCCCACGCGTTGACCGATTTGGAGTACACGGAGTAGGTGCCGTTGTGGGGAATACCCAGACGCCCGGAAACGAGGTATGTGTCGACGAGTTCGTTGTCCTGATCGATGAGCCACACACGTTGCTGCGAGTTCGAGTAGATGATGCGTTTGCCGTCACCGACCGCCGGGTACGGCGGAGGTGGCCGTTCGGGTGGCACCATCGGCGTGAGACCAAGTGCTCGTCCGATGAAGACGGCCATCTGCGCGCGAGGTAGTGGATCCCTGGCACAGAACGACGCTGATCCGCAACCACTGGTGATCCCCGCTGCCGCGAGGGCGTTGATGTCGCCCTCGAAGACCGAGTCGGAGTCGTCTGCGAAAGCATCGATGGCGGATGGTGGTACTTCAAACCCGCGGGCCACGAACGCAGCCATCTCCCCCCGTGTGACTGCCCGGTCGGGGCAGAAGTCGTCATTCTCCGGCGGGTTGCAACCCTTGGTGATACCCGTTGCGGCGAGGGCATTGATGTCGTTGGCGTGAATGTTGCCCTCAATGTCCTTGAACGGACCAACCGTCGTTGGCGCCAGCCCGAGAGCTCGAACAAAGATCGATGCCATTTGGGCTCGCGTGAGGTACTTCTCTGGGCAGAATCTGTCGTTTGCCGGCGGATTGCAGCCCCTGGTGACATCGATCGCGGCGATCGCCTCGATATACCCCTCTTCGACCATGAGGTCGTCGTCGAGGAATGTCCCGCCGGGGGGAAGCTCCGCGGCGTGAGCCGGGGAGGCTCCCAACACCATGAGTACGGTTGTGAGCAATGCCGCAGCGATCAGGGTCTTTCTGGTCGGCACTGTTGGCCCCTTCCTCTGACTGGCTGAGCAAAGAGTATCGGTAGCAACTCGCCCCAACTCAAGGATTGCTTGATCTACCGGTCCGTCAGCTGCCGCGGATGGAGCCGTACAGCTCGAGGAGGTGCTCCTGCTCGACGGACCAGTTGTAGCGATGTGCGGCGTGGCGAAGGCCAGTGTCGTAACGGCCCGGATTCGTCAGAATCGTCGAAATGGCTACCGCGAGGGCGCCAGGGTCTTCGGGGTCGCAGACCTCGCCGATGCTCTCCTCCTGGACGATCCGGCCGATCTCTGGCGAGTCCGAGCCGACGATCGGAATACCCGCCATGGCATACTCGAAGAGCTTGTTCGGGAGCGACGTGTGGTACGAGACCGATGAATTCACGATATTCGCCAGACCCACATCAGCTGAAGCCGAGTAGGAAATCAGTTCGTCATTCGGAACAGGACCGAAGAACTTCACCTTGTGGGTGAGGCCTTGGCTGCGCACCAGGTCCTCAAGTACGGGTCGGTGGTGGCCATAGCCGATCACAACGAGGACGACGTGGTCGAGAGTGCGTACGGCCTCGATCGCGGGCTCAATGCCCCGATTCTCCTGAATGGATCCCTGATAGATGACAACGGCGTCAGAATCACTGATGTCGAGTTCGACGCGTAGGTTCTTCGTCATGTCGATCTCCGTCGGTTCGGGCACATTCAACACAGTGACCGTGGGGTCGGGCAACTCGCCGTACAGCTTTCGGTTCCATTCAATCCATGAGGGACTCGCCACGATCATCGCATCAACGGCGGGGAGGTATCGTCCCTCCGCGGCCTTCGCCTTTGTCCTTTCCGTCTCTGTCATGCGGTTTCGTTCTGTCTGGAGCTCATGGGAGTCGTAGATGAGCTTTGCTTTCGTCCTGCGTTTGCACATCGCCCCGACTCGCAGTGTGTTGAGGTCGTGGCTGTGGAAGACATCGGCGCCGCTTGCGACACCGATGTCGATCATGCGCTTGTCGATTGCGCGGTGCTTGAGCCACTGGCTCTGCTGCCCCATGAGGCGTTTGGCGATCCGGAAGCTGAAGCGGGCGAAACGGGCAAAGGAGCGGAGCAACGGTGTGGTGACGCGACCCCACGCCCGTCTTATCGCACCCGGCGGCTCCTCGGGTCGCTCGACAGGGGAGGATCGTGTTGTTCCCGTGGAACCCGGTGTGGCGGTCGAAGGAGACGAGAATTGACCGAGCTCCCGCACGGTGGCCTCGTTGTAAGCCTCGCCCGTGAGGCGAACATGACGGGACTCGATCGAGCCTGCGTACCTCTGAGCCAGCCGGTTCAGCGTAGGCACCCCGAAGCTCGACCTGGGCACACGCACAACGTGGATGCCGTCGGGCGTTGTCTCTTCCATGGCAGTGACGTTCGGCACAAAGAGGGCAACGACGGTGACCTGGTGTCCTGCCTCGACCAGCGTCCTGGCCTCCTTGGTTACCCGCGCGTCGTACTCAAACGAATTCTTGACGAACATGCAGATCTTCACGTCCGGAAGTATGGCGTTGTTGGGAACTTGAGTAGCGTGTTCGGTGATGAATGACCAGAACCGCATAGATGAGCTCGAACAGGCGCTGCTTGATGAGCGACGCGAACGCGACGCTGCACAGCGCCGAGCAGTAACCCTGAGCAAGAACGTCGATGTTTGGCGCAAGCGCGCCGAGGATCGAACTGATCGAATCAGGAGACTCGAGGCCGAGCGCGACAGCCTTCGGGGTATGCGGGGATGGATACGGCGCACTCGACGAGCGAGTTCCCCGACACCAGTGCGGGTCCCCAGCGCCGAAACCGTGCAACAGGAGTCCGAAGTCGTCTCGCGCCTTCTGCCCGCGATCCGGTGCGTGACCGTCGTCGAGAGCAGCGATCTTCTGACCGGTGTTGCGGTGTTTGACAGTGTCCGATACGAACCCTCCGTTTCTCTGCTTGAGGCTGACGTTGTCCTGGTCGACGGGCGTGGCCTTCGTGCGCTCCGTGCCGAGGACGCTGCCGTCGTCGAGCAATGGGCTGCCCTCGATGTCAGGCCACCACTGATCGTCACAGACGACGTTCCCGCCGACCTACGGGCTCGTGCAAACGGAACAATCAATTCAACCGACGTTTCGGGCAGATTCTTCGACCCCAAGACCTGGAACCCATCGAGAGGGTCGGGTCACCGCGACGCCGAGAGCGTGGGTCGGTCAATCGTGGAGGTCGACGACTTCGGTTCTGTCGTCGCTGGCCCGTTCGACCCGACATCGACGAGGTCACTCGAGTTGGCGGCGAATGGCACGCCGTTCGTCGAAACAGACCTATCCGTCCTTTCGACGGATCGATTGCGCCGTCTGGGTGTCGCCTACAGACGTTTCGCGTTCGAACACCGGCATGCCGAGCTCGAACGGCTTACCAAGCAGTTGATGCTCGATACTCCTCCGCTTCGCCCGAGGGTCGCTGCCCTGCTGGTCTCCAATCGTCCGGAGGATGCAGTGGCCGCCATCGAGCAGATCGGAAGACAGCGCTATCGGCCGCTTGAACTGATCGTCGGATGTCACGGGTTCTCATCAGCATTGGCCACCAATGCCATCTCTCATGTTCCTACAGACATTCCCGTCTCTGTCTTCGAGTTCAGCCCTGAGCTCAGCCTCGGACAGTGCTTGAACGAGTGCATCTCGACGTCGGGAGCCCATGTCATCGCCAAGATGGATGATGACGACCACTACGGCCCGAGCTACCTCACGGATGCGGTGCAGTCCCTCGAATACAGCGGAGTTTCGATCATCGGCAAGGCGACAAGCTACACCTACGTCGAGTCGGAGGATCGTACGGTGCTCCGCCGCCCCGGATACGAAGAGATCCTCTACAACGGTTCTCCAACGGGAGCGACGCTCGTGTGGGCGAGGGGAGTGTGGGAGCGGAATCCCTTCCCTCATCGCACCATCGGAGAGGACTACTCCTTCCTGCGAGGCGCACGACTGCTCGGTGAAGAGGTATATGTGAATGCCAGATTCGAATTCGTGTATCGCAGACGCCGCTCGGGTAACACCTGGCAGGCAGCCGACGAGCTGTTCACCGGTGGGTCCGGGGTTGGCTGGGATGGCGACCATCCCTCGAACGCCGACGTACCCGACCTGGATCCGATGCCTCCATGAGAGTCCTCGTACTCGGTACATCGAGATCTGGCACCGATCCCCGGATTCTCAGATTGGTGAGAACCCTCGACGCCGCAGGGCATTCGGTTCAGTTTGCGTCATCCGGCCGACCAGACCCTCAGATCCGGACAGTGACGGATCGACAGATACAGATCGATACACGCTGGCCGAGCTCCTCCGGAGCAATCGCGGGCTTTCTCAGACAGTTCAATCCGTCGTCAGTTCGTCACCTGCTCCTGAGATCACGCATGAAATCGCTCGTTGCCTCGCTCGAACCCGACATCGTGTACGTGACGACACCAGAGATGGCGCACATCGTGGATCGTTTGGGTGTCCCGATCGCGATGGTCGACGGTCAGCATGCGGCCCTCACCAACGACATCGCCCAGATGGTGGCGACAGACGGCATCCCGAGCGGCATCATCGCCAGCGGCGGGTTGGCGTGGAAGGAGCGGCCGATGTCGACGCCCGAACCCGGTCGGCACCGTGGGCGGAGCATCGTGTTGTGCTACCAACCGACTAGCACGACGCCCGCACGCTATCTGCACGCTGCGCTCGATCGCGCAGGAGTCGACGTCGATCACCGGTATCCGACCGTTGATCTGAATGCCATTTCCGCAGACGCTCTCGGTGTCGTGATGGTTGAGAGTCCCTTACCGGCACTTGAGGTTGTTGGAACAACCGCTCTGCCGGTCATGTACTGGTCCCACCACGGTGAACATCATCTCTACCAGAACATCAGGCTCGCCGAGCGCTACCAGGCAGATGTCGTGCTTCTGGCCCATAGCTGGCACCTGGGGCATCGATTCCCCGTCCCCACCATCCCATTCCCGTTTGGTGTTCCTCCTGAGATGATCAACCTTCACGAACCCTGGGAGGATCGTCCGATCGACATTGCCATGGTCGGCGCGGGCTTCGACGGAGAGGGCGAACGGTATGCCGCCCGTCGCAGATTGGCGCGGCAACTGACGAATCGCTTCGGATCCGATCGCACTGCCTTCCCGGGTGGTATTCCCCCTGAAGATGTGTTCACGACCTATGGCCGGTCCAAGGTCGTGTTTGACGAGGGCGGTTCACTTCACCGACCGATCACGATGCGGGTGTCCGAGGCCGTGGGGAGCGGAGCGGCGCTGGTCACCGACCCTGCCCCAGGGA
>QQUL01000153.1 GCA_008501565.1 Armatimonadota bacterium | reverse complement strand
CTGCTTCAGCAATCGTTGACTTGCCCGAGCCAGTGTGTCCAACGATGGCAACGACGGTCAGAACAACACACCTTCAAGATGATGGGCGGCGGCCCGCACGACGCGTGCGTCGAAGAACGTTCCCGGCTCCCACTCCCCTTCGATGTGCACGATCCGATTCCCCCTCGTCCGCGTTGTCGCCACGGAGGGATCCTTCTTCGACGGTCCCTCAACCATGACGCTGACGGTGCGCCCGACCTGCATCTGGTTGTTCTCGAGAGTGATGGCATCCTGGAGAGCGGTGAGGCGTTCGAACCGATCCTGGATGATCTCGGGATCGACATGTCCGTCCATGTCGGCCGCGGGTGTTCCCGGTCGTGGCGAGAATTGGAACATGTATGCGCTGTCGAATCGTGCTCGCTGCATCGCGTCAAGTGTGCCTTCGAAATCTTCTTCCGTTTCACCTGGGAAGCCAACGATCACGTCGGTGGAGGTTGCGAGGTCGGGGACGATCGATCGCATCATCTCAAGCTTTGTCAGGAAACGTTCGGCCGTGTACCCGCGATGCATCCTCGCAAGAATGCGGTCGCTGCCCGACTGCAGTGGGAAGTGAATCTGTTCACAGACCGCTGGCGTCTCGGCCATGGCGAGTGCGACATCCTCACGGAAGTCCTTCGGATGCGGACTGGTATAGCGGATGCGTTCAATACCGCGAACCGTGCCGGCACGGCGGAGCAGGTCCGCAAAGAGCGGCTGGCGCCCGTTGAGATCCAAATCCCGGCCGTATGAATTGACGTTCTGCCCCAGCAGCGTGATCTCCTTGACACCCGATGCCGCGAGTCCCTCGATCTCCCGAATGACATCGCCGGGTCGTCGGGACACCTCGGCTCCCCGCACAATCGGAACGATGCAGAAGGTGCACGAGTTGTTGCATCCGATCGTGATAGTGACCCACGCCGAGTGTTCCGACTCGCGACGAACGGGAAGACCGCTCGGAATGCCGGATGCGGCTTTCGTCTCATCCCAGATCTCGGTGACCGGGCCCCACTCCTCTGCGTGGTCGAGGAGATCGACGACTCGGTGAACATTGTGTGTGCCGAACACGACGTCGACCCAACCGGCTCGTTCCTGGATGAAATCGCGTTCCTTTTGGGCAGAACAGCCTCCAACCGCGATCCGCAGGTTCGGGCGTTCCGTTTTGACGCGTTTGAGCGAGCCCAGATAACCGTAGAGCTTGGTGTCCGCGTTCTCCCTGATCGTGCACGTGTTCAGAACGATGAGGTCGGCTGCGTCCACGGAGTCCGCTTGGACCATCCCGTCGGACTCGAGGAGACCGGCAATGCGCTCCGAGTCGTGCTCGTTCATTTGGCACCCGAAGGTTCGGATAAAGTAGCTCTGACCCTCCCGCATGCGCGGGCGAGCCTCCTTGATGCGAGGCATTCCGAGTATGGCTACTTCAGACACGGTCACTTCTGACACGATCCTCTCGAGACTCAACCATCGATTCGAGGGTTATCGGGCGAAACCCTTAGCCCGATACTCACGGATGACCGTCACCTCGATCTGACCCGGATACTGTAAGTCGTCCTCGAGCTTTCTGGCGATGGAGCGTGCGAGATCTTGTGAACCGAGGTCGTCGAGGGATCCCGGGTCGACAACGACACGCACCTCACGACCCGCCTGAAGGGCGTAGACCTTCTCGACGCCGTCGAATCCGCGTGCGATCTCCTCCAGGCGTTCCAGACGGCGCACATACGATTCGAGTGCTTCCCGCCTTGCCCCCGGCCTCGCCGCGCTGACCGCATCCGCTGCCTGGACGAGAATTGCCGTGAGCGTTCTCGGTTCCACCTCGTTGTGATGGGCTTCGATGGCATGCACGATGCCGGCTTCCTCACCGAAACGACGAGCGATCTCCGCACCGATCAGGGCGTGGGAACCGCCGACCTCATGACTCACCGCCTTGCCGATGTCATGAAGAAACGCAGCTCTCTTGGCCTCAGTTTCATCAACGCCGAGTTCGGCAGCGAGCATGCCAGCGATGTGGGCCGATTCCACGAGGTGATCGAGCACGTTCTGTCCGTAGCTCGTGCGATACCGGAGCCTTCCGATGAGGGTGGTCAGTTCGGGGTGAAGTCGGTTGATTCCGACCTCAAGCATCGCCCATTCGCCCGCATCACGAACCAACTGCTCAACGGCATCTCGTGCCTTCTCGTAGGCCTCTTCGATCGATGTGGGGTGTATCCGACCGTCTTCGACCAGTCGTTCAAGGGTACGGCGAGCGACTTCCCGTCGAACAGGGTCGAACGTCGACACACTCACCGTTTCGGGCGTGTCGTCCACGATCAGATCGACACCGGTGACCGCTTCGAACGAACGGATGTTGCGTCCATCCCGCCCGATGATGCGTCCCTTCATGTCGTCCGTGGGAATGGCAACGGCAGACACGGTCGCTTCCGACACGACGTCGGATGCGACTCGTTGGATCACCGTTGCGAGAATCCGGCGTGATCGGCGTTCGGCTTCTTCGCGGGCTTTCGCTTCCATGTCCCGCACGAGCACCATCGCGTCACGGCGGGCCTCATCCTCAACCTTCTGGAGAAGCTCGTCCTTGGCCGCCTTGCTGTCGAACCCTGCAAGAGCCTCGAGTTCGAGCCGGGCGTCCTCAGCGAGGCGTGCGGCCTCCGCAGATATCTCCGTAGCCTCGCGCTCTTTCTCGATCACCATTTCCTCGCGCTGCGCAAGGTTCTGTGCGCGTTGTTCCAGCGTGGCTTCCCGCTGGGTCACGCGTGTTTCCTGGGAGCCGATCTCGACTTTTCGGTGCTCGAGTGTCGCTTCTTCTCTGTCACGGAAGGTGTCGGCTTTGGCACGACCCTCCTCTTCGGCTCGCGCAAGGATCCGTTGCGCTTCGATGCGGGCGTCAGCAAGTATCTCTTCGGGGGCCTGAGGAATCCGGACGAGCTTGCGTCCGATGTACAGACCAACGAGGAACACGCCGACCGTTATCGCCCCCGGTATCAGGAATCCAGTTATCGAATCCATGCTGTTCTCGCTCCTGGCGAGACATGAACGAAGGTGCAAACGACGGTGCCGAGCCACGCAGGGCTCGGCACACACACGACATACATTGGCTGGGGCGGATTTACCCGATCATCACCTTGTATCTCTGTCTTGTTCGATCATGTCTCAGTTTGGTTTCAGTGTTGGTGTGTGTGTGGTACCTCGATGCTACAACACGAAAGGCTTTCTGGAAACGCGAAATATGAGATTATTTCCTATTCGCTGTCCGAGTCCTCGGGACCGTCACCATCCGGAGCACCATCTGCCGGTGCGCCTTCCGCAACAACCTCGGCCTCATCGTCGACCACACCGACCGCTCGCAGCACCTGATCCTGAAGCTGCATCGCAAGTTCGGGGTTCTGACGGAGATAGTCCTTGGCCTTCTCACGCCCCTGGCCGAGCTGATCGCCGTCGTAGGTGAACCATGCACCGGCCTTCCGGACGATCCCCTCCTCGACTGCGACATCGAGGAGGCTTCCCTCTCGTGAGATCCCCTCACCGAACATGATGTCGAATTCGGCAAGACGGAACGGCGGGGCGACCTTGTTCTTCACGATCTTGGTTCGCACACGGTTCCCGATGTTCTCCGTTCCGACCTTGATGGCCTCAATACGACGAATGTCGATCCTGACACTTGCATAGAACTTGAGGGCCCGCCCGCCGGGTGTCGTCTCGGGTGATCCGAACATCACGCCGATCTTCTCTCGGATCTGATTGATGAAGACCGCTGTGGTGTTCGACCGGTTGATCGTTCCCGACAGCTTGCGAAGCGCCTGGGACATCAAGCGGGCCTGAAGACCGACATGGGTATCGCCCATGTCGCCCTCGAGTTCCGCTCTCGGGACGAGGGCGGCAACGGAATCGATCACGACCACGTCGAGTGCACCCGAACGAATCAGCATGTCGGCAATCTCGAGAGCCTGCTCGCCGGTGTCTGGCTGTGAGATCAGGAGTTCGTCGATATCCACCCCGATCGCTCTGGCATAGATGGGGTCGAGCGCATGCTCGGCATCAATGAAGGCAGCATTACCGCCGTTGCGTTGCGCCTCAGCAATGACGTGGAGCGCAAGAGTCGTCTTCCCCGACGATTCGGGTCCATAGATCTCAACCACGCGTCCACGGGGAAGACCGCCGATTCCCAAGGCAAGATCGAGAGAAAGGGCGCCAGTCGGGATGATGTCCATCTTGCGAACCTCATCGGTCCCGAGACGCATGATCGCCCCTTTGCCGAACTGACGCTCGATCTGGGACATCGCGATGTCGAGGTTCTTGCCCTTCTCGGCTCTTTCTTTGTCTTCGGATGATTTCGCCATGGCGATTCCTTTCATCGGTGTCCCATCAACGTACTTGGCACGTGTGACAGATTCTGATCTTGTGTGGATGACACCCTAACCGAACACCTGTTCGATACCAAGGTTTTGGTCCCGGACTCACAACTCGCAGCTGTACAGAGGGACGTAGATCGGGCCTTTCGCCGTTGACTTGGTCCGGAAGAGAGTGACCGCGCCGATCTCGATCCTGATCGGAACGAACTCGATGGCGTCGATGATGGAGCGAACATCGCGCGGCGGCCGGATGCGCGCCAGTGTCAGGTGAGGGACGAACGGTCGTCCCTCCGGCTCGAACCCGACATCCGTTGCCGCTTCGTCACAGATCCCCGCGAGGGTGGAGAGAAGACCCGATCGATCTGTGATGGATGCGTAGAGGACCGTCGCCTTCGCCTGCCTGGGGAACGCACCGAGATTCTCAACGGTCGCCGTGCCCCGTCCGGGAGCAGACAACCGAAGAAGCCTTTCAACGCGCTCGGCGAGCCGGTCGATCTGCACCTCGTCGGCCTCACCGATGAACCGAAGTGTGATGTGCCAGTTTGATGGCCTCGTACGCCGACCCGGGATGCGAGCGGCCGCACCA
Organism: Armatimonadota bacterium; assembly: GCA_008501565.1. GTDB lineage: Bacteria > Actinomycetota > Acidimicrobiia > Spongiisociales > UBA5794 > UBA5794. The sequence continues at coordinate 405 of QQUL01000153.1, read as the reverse complement.
CTGTCCGAGAGGGAGGCGGCAAGGGCGTGACGCGTCTCGTCGACAAGGTCAACGGCGAAGAAGATGTTGCCAGACACGATGGCTACTCGGAGTCGAGCGCGGACCGCACCATGTGCAGAGCCGCCGTTGCCGTGTATGCCCGGATGCGCTCGCGGTCGCCCGGCATCGTGAAGGTTCGCACATGCTCGGCCGTTGGGGTCGCGACCGCGACAATCATCGTGCCGACGGGCTGTTCGAGTGGCTCGGGACCGGCCGATCCGGTGACGGCGACGGCAATGTCGGTTCCCAGGACTCCGCGGGCACCCTTGGCCATCGCGACCGCGGTTTCCTGCGAAACGACCCCGTGCTCTTCGATGAGGTTCGGAGAAACCCCGCGGATCGCCGACTTTATGTCCGTCGCATAGG